>JAUIEZ010000014.1 GCA_030429665.1 Gammaproteobacteria bacterium
CACGAGGCGATAGGGGAAGGAGGGGTTGAAAACCGCCGCCCACCAGTCGGCGGGCACGAACTGGCCGGCCTCGTTGATGGCGAATCCCGCCGGCGTCTGCATCCAGGAATTCACCGACAGGATCCAGAAGGCGGAGAACAGCGTGCCGACGGCGACCATCAGCGTGGCCAGGAAGTGCAGTCCGGCGCCCACGCGCTTCAGGCCGAACAACATGATGCCGAGGAAGCCGGCCTCGAGGAAGAACGCCGACAATACCTCGTAACCCATCAACGGGCCGAGGATGGGTCCGGTCTTGTCCGAGAACACGCTCCAGTTGGTGCCGAACTGGTAGCTCATCACGATGCCCGACACCACGCCCATGCCGAACACGATGGCGAAAATCTTCTTCCAGTAGTCGAAAAGCGCCATGTAGTCGTCGTCGCGCCGCAGCAGCCACAGGCCTTCGAGCACCGCGAGAAAGCTCGCCAGGCCGATGGTGAATGCCGGGAAGATGATGTGCGCCGAGACGGTGAAGGCGAACTGCACCCGGGCGAGATCGATGGCGGAGAACGAGTCGAGCATGGGTCGAACCGTGGTTTGGTGGGTGCCCGCGCGGGCGCTGGTGACTACTCCTATGGGGATCTGCGCCCGGCGATCAAGACCCGTCGTCTCCCGCTCGGTCCTTGACGACCATCAAGCGCCGAACCGGCCGGGTTGGCTATAGTGCGCACCCGATTCGTGCCGAATGACCGGCCCCGCCGAACCGCAACCGTCGTCCGTACCATGAGCCGAAAAATCGTCATCATCCAGGGGCATCCCGACCCTGCGGCCCGCCATTTCGGCCGTGCCCTCGCCGACGCCTACGCCCATGGCGCGGCGAAGGCGGGCCACGCCATCACCACCATCGCCGTCGGCGAACTGGATTTCCCGTTGCTTCGCGGTCGGGAAGCCTGGGAGGCGGGCGCCGGGTCGCCGGCGATAACCGCCGCACAAGCCGCGATCCGTGATGCCGACCATCTCGCCATCTTCTATCCCCTCTGGCTCGGTTGCATGCCGGCGCTGTTCAAGGGGTTTCTCGAGCAGGTGCTGCGGCCCGGGTTCGCGTTCGGCTCCACCGCGGGCGGTAAGCTGCCGAAGAAGATGCTCACCGGCAAGTCGGCGCGCGTCGTGGTAACCATGGGTATGCCGGCGTTCGTGTACCGGTTGTACTACCGCGCCCACGGGATCAAGCTGCTCGAACGCAACATCCTGAAATTCTGTGGCATCCGACCGGTTCGAAAGTCGATCGTCGGCGCGGTGGAGGGACGCGAAGCGCGGCGCAGGCATTGGCTGGGGAGAATGGCCGAATACGGGCGCGCCGCGATATAGGATCGCCGCCGGGTGTCGAATCGGTCGGCCGCCGTGCGACCAGGTGGGGACGTCGCAATGTCGCGGCGTCGCCATCAGGAGATTGCGATGCCCACGATTTCCCAACGCATCACACCGTTTCTCTGGTTCGACGACCAGGCCGAAGATGCCGTGCGGTTCTATGTTTCGGTCTTCGACGACGCCCGGGTTACCGCCACGACCCGCTACGGTCCCGAGGCGGCCGCCGCCTCCGGGCGGCCCGAGGGAAGCGTCATGACCATTGCCTTCGAACTGGCCGGCCAGTCGTTCGGCGCGCTAAACGGCGGTCCGGCGTTCCCGTTCGGGCCGGCGGTTTCATTCGTCGTGAACTGCGCCGACCAGGACGAGATCGACTACTACTGGGAGCGGCTCGGCGCGGGCGGCGACCCGTCGCACCAGCAATGCGGCTGGTTGCAGGATCGTTACGGAGTGTCCTGGCAGGTGGTGCCCGCGGAACTGCCTGCGTTGCTGACTGAATCCGACGCCGGGCGCGCCCGGCGCGTGATGGCATCCCTGCTCACGATGAAAAAGCTCGACGTCGAGACCCTGCGCTCCGCGTGAGCAGCGATTTGGCGAGCACGCGCCTCAATGGGCGTGGCCGTGCGCGGCGCCCGCCTGGCCGTAACCGCGCAACCGGTGGTAAAGCATGACCTGGTGCGGCGTCATCAATGCTTTCTGTTCGAGGTGGGTGGCGAGGTGAGTGAACCGTATCCTCGCCTGGAGCGTGCCGATCTCACCGACCAGGCGTTCCAGCGCGGCGGCGTCGATGGTGCCGGAGGCGAACAACCTGTCGAGCTCGCGTTCGCGCGCGACGAGCTCGGCGCCAAGTTCGCTGGCCCGCGCCTTCATCGCCTCGAACAGCGCAGTGCTTTTCGCGCGCTGGTCGTCGCTGAGCGAGAGGGACGCCGCCAGCTCGAGCACGTGTCGCGGACCCGGATAGGCGTTGAGTTCGGCGGCGCGGGCGAACCCCATGCCGCTGCCCTCGAGAAACCCTTCTATCTCGGCCGCGGACAGTGCCTTGATCGATCGCGACACGTCGCCCGCGTAGGGCGATTCGTCGGCCGGCGCCGATGCGGCGAAGGCCGTGGCAAGCAGGACAGGCAGGGTGTAGCGCTTCATCGGGAGTTTCGTGTGTATTGCCCAGGTTCCGGTATATCACGGCGCGAGGCGCCGAGGCATTGCGTTCGCTTCATGACGCAGCGTGCTTTGCCTGGCGAACGCCGGGTGTCGTATGCTGCGCCGCGCAGCCGATGAATTGACCAGGAGAAGCGGATGCGCGACCTCGTTCCATGCCAGTGCCCTGCCGATCCCGCCTTGCGCGGCGACGCTTCGCGGCGGCGCGAATCGTGGTGAATCGAGACGCGGCCGGACCCCTGGCCGCCGCCAACGCCGCGGCTCACGACCAGCAGCTCGCCGCCTACGACGACTTCCTCGAAGCGCTCACGCTGCTCGACTTCGAGACCATGATGCGAAGCCTGGACCGTTTCCGCGCACTACTGCGCGACCACATGGCCCTGGAGGAGGACGTGATCATGCCGCTGTGCCTGGAAGTGTGGCCGGAGGCCCGCGCCGAGCTGGAGCGCATCGACGGCGATCATCGCATCCTTCAAAGATCCCTCGCCGCGGTCCACGATGCGCTCGGCGAACTGCGCGCCGCCGCCGATGCGCGGCGCACGCTGGTACGCTGGCTCGGTGTCTTTCATCGGCCGCGCGAGGTGCTCGAACACCACTCGTTGCGGGAATCCGGACAGCTATATCCGCGCCTCGACGCGAACCTTGACTCCGACCGGCGCGAGGAACTGGCAATGCGGTTGCGCGAGCCGCCGGTTCACCGCGGCGGCTGATCGGCCACCCGCTCGTTGCAATCGGCATCCGCTCGGGGGAACATAACCGGCGATCAATCTGCCCAGGCGTTTCATGACCACTCGCGGACGCGTCGTCGGCTTCCTGCTCGTCGACGGATTTTCCATGATGAGCTTCGCCTCGGCCTTCGAGGCGTTGCGCCAGGCCAACCGCTTGTCCGGCCAGCTTCTGTACGACTGGTTCACCTGCACGATAGACGGCAGGTCGGCTACCTGCTCCGCCGGCGTGCGTATCGAAACCGCCCATGCGCTCGCCGACTGCCCCGAGCCCGATCTGCTGCTGGTGGTCAGTTCGACGTCGCACCCGCTCGCAGGGGAGGAGGCGGTGCACCGGCGCTTGCGTCACCTCGCCAGCCGCGGCGCGCGGCTGGGCGCCGTCACGTTCGGCGCCTACGTGCTGGCGCGGGCGGGACTGCTCCAGGGTCGGCGCTGTACGCTGCACTGGGAGAACCTGGAGGCGTTCCGCGAGGCCTTTCCCGCCCTAGAGGTGACCGGCGACCTGTTCGAGATGGATCGCGATCGTTTCACCTGTTCGGGCGGCACCGCGGCGCTCGACATGATGCTGCACTACGTTGCGAAAGACCAGGGCGAAGAGTTCGCCTCCGGCGTGGCCGACCAGTTCCTGCACCAGCGAATTCGCGAGCGCGACGAGCACCAGCGCATGCCCCTGCGTACGCGCATCGGCGTGAGCCACCCGAAGCTGTTGCGCTACGTGGAGCTGCTCGAGGCCGACGATGCCATGCGGTACTCCCAGCGCGAGCTGGCCGAGGCGGTAGGCCTGTCAAGCCGTCAACTCGAACGGCTGTTTCGCAAGTACCTGCACACGACACCCAGCCGTTACACCATGGACCACCGGCTGCGCCGGGCGCGCTCCCTGTTGCGCAACACCTCGCTCAGCATCATCGACGTCGCGGTGGCGTGCGGTTTCACCTCGCACTCGCATTTCAGCAAGAGCTACCGCGAGCGCTTCGGCACCACGCCGCGCGGCGAGCGCGGCCACCTGGATCGTGTCAGGGGCGAAACGGCGTAACCGGGGCGAGGAGGCGGCGGGAAAGCCGGCGCGGCTTGCGCCGTATCGCCCGGTTCAGGAGTCGTCCGGCAGCGGGCAGTAGCCGTTGTAGAATTGCTCGGCGATTTCCATGTCGATCGTCACGCCAAGTCCTCGCTCGTAGATGATGCCCATGCGAAACAGCGCCTCGGCGTGACCGCGCCTCGCCAGTGGCTCCATCAGCTCCCGCGCCGCTTGGTAGTCCTCTTCGTGCCACGCCGCGACGGCACGCGCCATGATCTCGGCATCGTCCTGCGCGACAACCAACGGGGCCGGCGCGAACAGCAGCCCGGCCGCGAGCACGCTACGGCACCACACTGCGGCCTCCGTCGACGTTGATCACCTGTCCGGTCACGAAGCCGTCCCGGCCCAGCAGGAACGCCACCGCCTCGGCGATTTCCGCCGCCTCGCCGAGTCGTGCCAGCGGCGTACGGGCGACGATGGCCCGTCGGGCGTCGTCGTTGCCGCCGGTTTCCGGCCACAGGATGGCGCCCGGCGCCACCGCGTTGACGCGCACGGACGGCGCCAGCTCGCGAGCCAGGGACGCGGTGAGGCTGCTCAGCGCCGCCTTGGCGGCGCAGTAGGGCCCGTACCCGCCGAGCGGACGCTCGGCATAGATGTCGGATATGTTGACCACCGCGCCGCGTTGCCGCCGCAGTTCGTTCGCCAGTGCCTTGACCAGAAACCATGGCGCCCGCGCGTTGACGTCGAACAACTCGTCCCACTGCTCCCAGGTGCAGTCGCCTAGTGGTGTCGGAAAGAAGGTCGAGGCATTGTTCACCAGGGCGTCCACGCGCCCCCATCGCCCGACGGCGTCCCTCGCCAGGTCGTCGATCGCGCGCGGGTCGCGAAGGTCCGCGGCGAGCGCGTGCGCCGAATCGTCGCGCGCTTCGTTCAGTTCCTCGACCAGCGTCGCCGCGTCCTCCCGCGACGAACCGTGATGCACGATGACGCGATAGCCGTCGTCGTGGAGCCGACGCGCGACGGTCGCGCCGATACGCCGGGCGGCGCCGGTAACGAGAACGACCGGGGGCGGTGACGATGTGTTCATGCCGTACTTTGTAATTTCATAAAGACCCGCTACCATCGCGGGCCTGTCGAGAGTCGCGGATTATTCGCGACGCCACGCGCATTGTAGCGATATCCGAAGCAAACCACCCCCCGCCGCATGAGAACCCTGCTGCCAGAGCTGCCCGAGCCCAGCGACGACGAACGCGCGCACGCGGCGCGCGTGACCGCGCACGTTGCCGCGCGGATCGACGCCGCGGGCGGCTGCCTGCCCTTCGACCGGTACATGGAGTTGGCGCTCTACGCGCCGGGACTGGGCTACTACGCCATCGACAGGCAACAGTTCGGATCCGCGGGCGATTTCGCCACCGCGCCGGAACTGGGGCGGCTGTTCGGGGCCTGCCTGGCGCGCCAGTGCGCCGGGGTCCTGGCGGAACTGGGTAACGGGTCGATTCTCGAATTCGGCGCCGGCAGCGGCGCGCTTTGCCGCCAGCTTCTCGAGGAGCTGGCGGCGCTGGATTGTCTGCCCGAGCGATATCTCGTGATGGAAACCAGCGCCGCGCTCAAGGCGCGCCAGATGGACGCCGTCGCGGCCCTGCCCGCCGAACTCGCACGGCGAGTGACCTGGCTCGATCGCCTACCCGAGGCGGCGTTTCACGGCGTGGTCGTCGCCAACGAGGTGCTCGACGCCATGCCGGTGACGCGTTTCGCGGTGACGGGGCAGGGCGTCGCACGCTGCGGCGTGAGAGTCGTCGAAGGCGGATTCGACTGGTGCGTCAACGAGCCGGCGAACGCCGACGGGCCACTTGCCTCGCTCGCCGCGCGGCACGACTTGCCGCCCGGCTACCGCTCCGAGTATCGCCCGCGCGCGAACGCGTGGATCGCCTCGCTGGGCGAATGGCTGGGACGCGGTGCCGCGTTCATCGTCGACTACGGTTACCCGGCGGCCGAGTACTATCACCCGGAGCGCGCGCGCGGCACCCTGCAGTGCTACTTTCGTCACGTGGTACACGATGACCCGCTGGTGCTGACCGGGGTGCAGGACATCACGGCGCACGTGGATTTCAGCGCCGTGGCCGCTGCCGCGCGAGAGGCGGGACTGGACATCATGGGATACGCCTCCCAGTCGGCTTTCCTGCTCGGCGCCGGGTTGATGGACGTGATCGGGTCCGGCGCGCCGACGGCCGAAGGACAGCTCGCCCTGTCCAACGAGGTCAAGCGGTTGACGTTGCCCACGGAGATGGGTGAGCTGGTCAAGGTGCTGGTGCTCGGACGCGGCCTGGATCGGGCGCCCGATGCATTCGGCGGGGTCGATCGCAGCCAGGCGCTGGAATCCTGATCATGGAATGGACCCACGCGATCTGGCTCGCGCTTCTACAGGGCTTTACCGAGTTCCTGCCGATTTCCAGCTCCGGCCACCTGGTACTGGTGCCGGTGCTGCTGGGATGGCCGGACCAGGGCCTGACCTTCGACATCGCGGTGCACGTCGGCTCGCTGGTCGCGGTCCTTGTCTACTTCCGTCGCGATATCGCCCGATTGATTTGCGCGATACCGGCGGCCGCGCGCGGTTCGCGCAACCGGGACACCTGCCTGCTGCTTCACCTCGTGGTCGCGACCATTCCGGTCGTGTTGTTGGGCTGGGCGTTGCAGGACCGGATCGAGGGAATGCTGCGCGACCCACTCGTCATCGCCTCGACGATGGCGGGTTTCGGTATCGTGTTGTGGGCCGCCGACCGTTTCTCCCGGCGCGCCCGCGCCATGGAGTCTCTCGACTGGCGGGGCGCACTGTTCGTGGGCCTGGCCCAGGTGCTCGCCCTGATCCCGGGCACCTCCCGGTCCGGCATCACCCTCAGCGCCGGGCTGATGCTGGGCCTGACACGGGTCGACGCGGCGCGCTTCTCCTTCCTGCTGTCGATTCCCACGATCGTCGCCGCGGGCGTGCTCGAAGGGGCGCGGATCGCCGCCGCCGAGAGTTTCGACTGGGCCGTGTTCTCGCTGGCGACCGTGCTGTCGGCAATGACGGCCTTTGCCTGCATCGCGCTGTTCCTGGGCTGGATCGAGCGTATCGGTGTGCTGCCGTTCGTCATCTACCGGCTGCTGCTCGGCGCGTTGCTTTTCTACCTGTTCGCGTGAGCGTTTCCGGGCGGCGAGCGCCATTGCCGCCGCGCCGCGCCCAACGCCTCTAGCTGGCGGCGCTCCACCTCGGCGGCGGCATCCGCGCGTCCCGCCACGTCGGACAGGTCCAGGCCGCGCATCGCCTGGCAGTAGTGTTCGAGCAGCCGCGCCGGGGGGTAGTCGGCCCCTTGCCGCCCACCGCGGCCCCGGGCATCGGCCTCGCAGGCGAGGGCGAACCAACGGGCGTGCCGTGGCCGCCGTATCGGGTCCAGCGCCTTGAGCAGTCGCAGCACCGTTGCCGGTTTGAGCTCCTCCAGGCGGTGCATGAGCAAGTGGTGGCGGCAGACCAGCCTAGCCAGACGCGCGCAGGCATTGGGCACGCGAAAGCGCCGGCAGACCGCCTCCACGGCAGGCACGCCACGCGACTCGTGGCCCACGTGGCGAGGCAATTCGTCGGCGGGCGTGAGTGCCTTGCCGACGTCGTGAAGCAACGCGGCGAAGCGCACCTCGAGATCGTCGCTGAGTTGCGCGGCCATTTCCATGACCATGATCATGTGGGTGCCGGTATCGATCTCCGGGTGGTACTCGGGAGACTGCGGAACGCCGAACAACGCGTCGACTTCCGGCAGCACGCGTGCCAGGGCGCCGCAGTCGCGCAGGGTTTCGATAAAGGCGCCGGGTGCGGGTTCGAGCAATGCGCGGGCGATTTCCTGCCAGGCGCGTTCGGGAGTGAGCGCCTCCATCTCGCCCGCGGCGACGATGCGTTTCATGAGCGCCAGCGTCTCGTCGGCGACGGTGAACCCGCGCGGCGCGAAGCGGGCCATGAAGCGCGCGACGCGCAGCACGCGAAGCGGGTCCTCCGCGAACGCCTCCGAGACGTGGCGCAGCACACCGCGCTCGAGGTCCGCGCGGCCGCCGAAGGGATCGATCAGCGCGCCGTCCGCGGCGCGCGCCATGGCGTTGATGGTCAGGTCGCGGCGCCCGAGATCCTGCGTCAGGGTGACCTCGGGCGAGGCCCACACGGTGAACCCGCCGTATCCGCGACCGGTCTTTCGCTCGGTGCGCGCGAGCGCGTACTCGTCGCCGGTCGCCGGGTGCAGGAATACCGGAAAATCGCGGCCTACCGCGCGAAATCCCCGGCGGATCATCTCCTCGGGCGTCGATCCCACCACCACGAAATCGCGGTCGGCGTTCTCGACTCCCAGCAGGGCGTCGCGCACCGCGCCGCCGACGAGATAGTATTCGAGTTCGTCGAGCGCGGAGTCGATCAAGGCAGATGTCGTTGAGGTGGGTTTTCACAATCATACTGGGGGCGGCCGTTCTCGCCAATGCCGGCTGTGCCACGGTGTATTACTACGGCCAGGCGGTGTTCGGTCACTTGCGGGTCATGGCCAGCAGCCGCGACATCGAGCGGCTGGTCGAGACCGAGGCGGTGCCCGACGACGTGGCGCGGCGCCTGAAGCGAATCCAGGAAATACGCCGCTTCGCCATCGACTCCCTGCACCTGCCGGACAACGGCTCGTATACCCGCTACGCCGAGCTCGGCCGCGAGCACGTGGTGTGGAACGTTTTCGCGGCGCCCGAATTCTCCACCCGGCCGCTGACCTGGTGCTACCCGGTGGTCGGTTGCGTGGCCTACCGGGGGTATTACTCGCAATCGGCGGCGCAGCGTTTCGCCGACCAACTGCGCCGCGAGGGGCGCGATGTGTTTGTCGCGGGCGTCGATGCCTATTCCACGCTGGGGCGCCTGCGCGACCCGGTCCTGAGCAGCTTCATCGACTACCCGGAGACGCGTACTGCCGCGCTGCTGTTTCACGAGATGGCGCATCAACTCGTCTATGTCGCCGACGACACCCTGTTCAACGAGTCGTTCGCGACGGCGGTGGCCGATGCCGGGGTCGAGCGCTGGCTCGCGGCGCACGGACAGTCCGCGCTCATGGCAAGGTATCGTCGCCGGCAGACCTTCGTCGACGCGGTCACCGAACTCATGGTCGACTATCGCGCCCGATTCGACGCGCTGTACGCGCGTGCTCTCGGGGACGATGTGCGCCGCGCGCGCAAGGTCGCGCTGGCCGACGCCCTCTATCGAGACTACGTGGCCCTTGCCGAGAAACACGGCATCGAGAAGGCCCGGTTATCGCTGAAGCGCGCCGACATGAACAACGCGTTGGTGACCTCTTTCGACATCTATCATCGATACTCGCCGGCGTTCGAAGCCATGCTGGAATCGCGCTCGGGCGACCTGGCGGCGTTCTACGACGACGTCCGGACGCTGGCGAAGCGTCCCGTACGGATGCGCCACGCCGCGCTCGAGGCGCTGACCATCGCGCGCGAGACGTCACCGTGACCCACAACACGATACTCGCGCTGATCGCGGTCGTGGGACTGTCGATGCAGGCGGCGGCCGCGGAAGGCCTCGACGATCTCGAACGGCGCCTGCACGACGAGTACACCGGCTCGTTCGCCGAGGCCCGCAGCGATCTGCCGTTCACCGTGCGGGCGTGGCGAGACGAGGGACGAATCTCGTCCGCCGCGCGTTTTCTGCTCGAGGGCGCCCGCTTCGAGGACCTGGTGGACGTACTCGGTGGAATGCAGGGCTGGTGCCAGTCGCTGTTGTTGCACTTCAACGTCAAGACATGCGTGCACGACGAAACGGGAGACGAATCGCTGACGTTGTACCTCGGGCGCAAGTACTACCAGCATCCCGCCGACTCGATCCGGTTCGTTTTCGATTTCGAGCGCGCGATCGCCGACGGCGTCATGCGCGCGACGCTTACCGCCGAGAAGGGCCCCTACGGTACCTCGGGATACGTTTTTGTCCTGGGCGCGGTGCGGGTCGACGAAGGCGTGTTCGTGGAATTGCTGCTGTCCACCCGGCAGGGCTACTCGGACACCATCGTCGATCTGTATCTCAACACGCTGGGGCGCTCCAAGGTGGGTTTTACACGCGACGGCGAGACCGTTTTCGGCAATCCCCGTTACGTGGGTGGTCGCGAGGGCGCGGCCGAGCGCAACGTGGTGCGCTACATGCTGGCCCTGCGAGCCAGCCTCGAACTGGAAGACGAACCGTTCATGCGCCGGGCCGAGGGATGGTTCGAGGCGACGGAGAGATACCCCCGCCAACTGCACGAACTCGAGCGCGAGGAATACCTGGAGATCAAGCGTCGCGAGTTCGAGAACCAGCTTGCCTACCAGAGCGCCGTGGAGCGCGGCGAATCCGTCGAGCGCCATTCGCCCGGAAAGGACCGCTAGGCTCAAACCGGCGCGCGGCCGTTTCTCGCGCCAGTCCTTCGGGTGTCACCCGCCCGGTTGGCAATTTCAACCGGGTCGCCGTCGGGGGTGACGATTTCGGTCCCGCGCACGTGGGGCCGGAATCCGCATCCGGCCGGGTGAAGGTTCGTATCCTGCCGTCCGATCACCGGTGTGGCTGCTACGTCTTCGAATTCGATTCGCGTCACGCCGAGTCCGTCGTGATGGAAACGAACCATGTTTTCGAAGTCAAGAACAGTCAGGACAAAGCGATCCGGTTCCATTATTCTTCCGAGTTCCAACCAGATCAGCGGGCGCGTCGGGCGCCCGGTCACCTGCAAGAAAGCGCGTTTATGACTCACTCAGGCGGACGCAAGTCGTGGCAGACTCCCGCAGTGGTACTCGTCGCGGGATGCGTTATCGCGACCATCGGATTCGGCATTCGGGCGAGTTTCGGCCTGTTTCTCGACCCCATGACCATCGCCCGGGACTGGAGCCGCGAGACCTTCGCCCTGGCCATGGCCATCCAGAACCTGCTGTGGGGAATGGGATTGCCGCTCGCGGGCGCGTTGGCCGACAAGTTCGGTCCGGTGGGTGTCATGGTCGCCGGCGCGCTCATGTATGCCGCCGGCGTGTGGGGCATGACGGCATCGCCGGACCCGATGATCTTCCAACTCACCGCCGGCGTACTGACCGGCGCCGGCATCGCCTTCACGGCGTTCTCGCTGGCGATGGCGTCGATGGTGCGCGTGGTGGGTCCGCAGCGGCGCACGCTGGTGCTGGGCCTGGGCACCGCGGCGGGTTCGCTCGGTCAGGTGGTGTTCTCGCCGATGTCCCAGGGGTTCATCAATGCGTTCGGGTGGTCCACGGCGCTGCTGTGGTTGGCGGGTATCTCGCTGCTACTGGTTCCGCTGGCGATGGCACTGCCCAACGACCCGCGCATGTCCGGGGACCCGGGTACCGAGCAGTCGCTGCTCGACGCGGTGCGCGAGGCGCTGTCGCACCGAGGCTACGTTCTGCTGACCACGGGTTTCTTCGTGTGCGGATTCCACGTCGCGTTCATCACGGTGCATTTTCCCGCTTACGTCGTCGACATCGGGCTGGATGCGACGGTGGGGGCATGGTCCATTGCGCTGGTCGGCCTCATGAATATCGCCGGATCGTTTCTCTCCGGCATGTTCGGCCAGCGCTACAGCATGAAACTGGGCCTGTCCGGCATCTATTTTCTGCGCTCCATCACCATCGCCTTGTTGTTGGTGTCGCCGAAGACCGAGGTCACCATCTACGTGTTTGCCGCGGTCATGGGAATCCTGTGGCTTTCCACGGTTCCACTCACCAGCGGCATCGTCGCGCAGGTGTTCGGCGTGCGCTACATGGCGACCCTGTTCGGCATCGTGTTCTTTTCACACCAGGTGGGCAGCTTTCTCGGCGTATGGCTCGGCGGCGTGCTCTATGATCGCACCGGCAGCTACGACGGCATGTGGATCGCGGGCGTCGTGGTCGGCCTGCTCGCCGCTCTCGTCCACCTGCCGATCAACGAACAGCCGCTGCAACGGCTCCGTTCCAGTCCGGCGGGCTGAGCGAGGCCGATTCCGTCATACCGTTACGGCCCGGGGAGCGAATCCATGTCCGGTTATCAACTCGCCCAATTGAACATTGCCACCATGAAGCATCCGCTCGACTCGCCGGAGATGGCGGACTTCATGAACAACCTCGATCCGGTGAACGCGCTTGCCGACGTCGCCCCCGGGTTCGTCTGGCGATTGCAGACCGAGGACGGCAACGCCACCTCCATCAGCCATTTCGGCGACGACATCATCGTCAACATGAGCGTGTGGACGGACCTCGACGCGCTGCACGACTTCGTCTTCCGCACCATGCACGCGAAAATCATGGCGCGCCGCAAGGCGTGGTTCGAGCGGATGGAATCGGCCTACACGGTATTGTGGTGGATACCCGAGGGCACGACGCCCGGGCTCGACGAAGCCAGGGGGCGCCTGGCGCATCTTCGTGCGTACGGGCCCTCGCCGGAGGCATTCACCTTCAAGCACCCGTTCCCGGCGCCAGCCGTGGATGCCGACCTTCGCGAACGTACGTTGGGATAACGTCGTCGGTGAGGTTTGCAAACCACGGGTAGCCGCGGCGGGCACAGGTGGTTACGAAGCTGGAAAGATCCGACTCGTTGCAACGGTGTGTCTTTCCGTGTTTGTGGTCGAATCCGTCGCGTCGCGCTGGGGTGACGAGCGGGTGATCGACCCCGCGTTTCCTGCATCGCGCCAGGAGGATCCCTCGACTGCCGTTGATGGCACGCGACGCGAAAACCTCAGCATGACCGCCGAATCTCGCCCGCTTCAAGCGAGTCCGCCAGGGCGCCCTGCAGCAGCGACTTGAACGCGTGAAAGGACGGCATCTTCCGCAGTCTGCCGCCACGGTGATCCACCAACCCGTAGCCGGGGTTGACGAGTTGCCACCAGTAGACACGTTCGACCCGTCCGCTTTCCCAGGCGATACGATAGTAGTCGGTCAGGTACGCGGCCTGGGTGTCCTCGTTGACGGTGGATCGCGGATGACCCGAGTTCGGCGTGTAGGGTTTCGTGTCGAGCAGCGGCCAGTTGGTCTCGGTGATCCAAAGGCGCCGGTCGCAGCGGTTGGATACCGACAGCATGGCGTCGATGAGGCGAATCTTGCGCGCCAGGTCGAAGACGCCGTACTGGCGCCCACGGGGCGATCCGCGCCGGTTCACGTAGAGCTGCGCGGCGCAGGCGTCGTAGTGGTGGTGCCGAAAGTTGACCAGCGTACGAAGCGTGACCAGCGGCTCGAAGTCGATGACCGAGGACGCGGCGATCTCGATGTTGGCAATGCCCGCAAGCGCCTCGATCGCGCGGTCGGTCAGATCGAGCGCGTCGCCGCTGTGCCGGCATCCCCACTTGCTGCGGTTGAACGCATTGCCGACCTGGAAGGCGCCGACGCGCGGCGCCAGGGCGGCGGCGATGTCGTGCACCTGGCGCTGCCAACGCGCGGAATCGGTGACGCTCTCGCGGCTTTGAAGGATGTTGACCAGGAAGTCATGTTTGGGAAAGCGCTCGAGCAGCGCGTGGTATCGATCGAGTTCGCCGGCTTCCCAGCAAGGTACGCGAAACAGCAATCGCCTGACACCGAGTTCCGCGACGAGATCCTCGATGGCGTCGTCGTGTTCGGCGTCCGGCGTGATGCTCAACCCGACGAAATCGATCGGCGACGGCCGCGGGCGCGGCGCACCCGGTAACGCATAGCGCATCGCCACGGCGGGACCGGCCGCGAGCAGGGTCGCGCCGACCCGGGCGTACTCGGCTAGGTTTTCCCGGCCGGTGCGCGGCTTGTCGCCGGGCGCCAGCTTGTAGGGCTGGCAGGAGTGGGGATCCCACCATTGCGGGAGAAGATCGGGATTCACGAAACTCGCCGCACGACGATGTCGAACACGCTATGACCGAGCCGCTGCCCGCGTCGTTCGTACTTGGTCAAGGGACGGGAAAGATGGCTCGGCGCGAACCGGCGCGCGCCAAAGGGGTTATACAGCAGTGGCTCGGCCGATACCACGTCCATGACGAACTCGGCATATTCCTGCCAGTCGGTGGCGACGACCAGTTCGCCGTCGGGTTCGAGGCGCTCCGCCAGCCTGCGGACGAAAGCGCCTTGCAACAGCCGTCGCTTGTGATGGCGCTTTTTCGGCCAGGGATCGGGAAACAGCACCAGGAAGCGGTGCACCGAAGCGTTCGCCAATTGACCGGTGATCACCGCCACCGCGTCGGTGTTGCTTACCCGGACGTTGGGCAGTCCCAACGCGTCGATGCCGGCCAGCAACTTGCCTACGCCCGGCCGATAAACTTCGATGCCGATGAAGTCGTGCTCGGGTCGCGCCGCGGCCATGTCGAGCAGCGCGTCGCCGTTGCCGCAGCCGATTTCCACTTCCAGCGGCGCCGAGCGTCCGAACAGGGAACTCCGATCGATGGGTTGGTCCGGGTCCACGCCGTATCGCGGCCAAAGCGTGCGCAGGGCGCGTTGCTGGCCGGGCGTGATGCGACCCTCGCGGCGCACGAAGCTGCGAACGGGACGGTGGTTTGATTCGGGGCAGGGCATTCGGATTCCAGGCGGCACGGCGGCGAGACGGCGAATTCTACCAGCCGTCGCGCCCGCGTCGCTAAAATGCGGCGGCCCGGACCACCCCCGCCGATCGTCGGCCCGTGGGGCGAAGTAGTCAGGCGGCGCGCTCGCTGATCGCCTTCACCTCGAGGAATTCCTCGATGCCCCAACGTCCGCCCTCGCGGCCGTTGCCGGATTGCTTGTAGCCGCCAAACGGACTGCCCGGCACCCGCGAGGCGCCGTTCACCTGGACCATGCCGGCTCGCAGGTGCCGGGTCACGCGCGCGGCGCGGGCCTCGTCTCCTGTCTGCAGGTAGGCCGCCAGGCCGTACGGCGTGTCGTTGGCCATCTCGATGGCCTCGGCCTCGCTGTCGAAAGGCGTGATGGTCAGTACCGGTCCGAAAATTTCCTCGCGGTAGATGGTCATCTGGTCGCCGACGTCGGCAAATACGGTAGGTCGAACAAAGTAACCCTTGTCGAAGCCCTCGGGCCGACCGGGACCGCCGGCGACCAGGCGGGCGCCCTCGGCGATGCCCTGGTCGATGTAGTCCTGTACGCGCTCGAACTGCAGTGCCGACACCAGCGGCCCGATGTGATTGCCGCTTTTCGACGCCATGTCCACGACCGTGTCGCGCGCCGTCCCGGCGGCGACTTCGACCGCGCGATCGTAAATGCCTCGCTCGACCAGCATGCGGCTCGGCGCGTTGCAGGACTGACCGGAATTGTTGAAGGCGGTGCGCGCGCCGAAACGTACCGCGCGTTCGACGTCGCAGTCCGCGAATACCAGGTTGGGCGACTTGCCGCCCAACTCCAGCGAGCAACGCTTGACGGTGTCCGCGGCCGCCTTGCTCACCGCGATCCCCGCGCGGGTGGAGCCGGTAAAGGAAACCATGTCCACGTCGGGATGGCGGGACAGCGCCGCGCCCACGCCGGGTCCGTCGCCGTTGACCAGGTTGAACACGCCGGCCGGAATGCCGGCCTCGTCGACCATCTCGGCGAAAAGCATCGCCGACAGCGGGGCCACCTCGGCCGGCTTGAGCACCATGGTGCAGCCCGCCGCCAACGCGGCGCCGACTTTCAGGGATATCTGGTTCATGGGCCAGTTCCACGGCGTGATCAGTGCCGCCACGCCAACCGGTTCGTGAACGATGCGCTGCCCCGGTGCGTCTTCGCGCAGCGGATGTTCGAATTCGAAGGCCGCTAGCGATTTCGAGAATGCCCGCAGGTGCGACAGGCCCGCCGCCGCCTGCTGCGCGCGCGCAAGGTCGATCGGCGCTCCCATCTCGGTGGAGATCGCCTTTGCCATGTCCTCGAGTCGTCTCTCGTAGGCAGTGGCCAGCCGGTCAATGGCGCCGATGCGCTCGTCGCGTGTGGTCCAGCCCCATTCGGCGAAGGCGCGGCGCGCCGCGGCCACAGCGCGGTCGACGTCCGCCTGCGTGCCCAGGGAGATGGTGGCGACGGCGTCTTCGGTGGAGGGGTCGATGACCGGAAAGTCGCACGGCGTGGCGGGAGCGGACCAGCCGCCGTCGATGTAGAAATTTCTTGAATCCTGCATGGTCTGGGTATCCGGGTGGTGACGTACGGGGGTTTATTGGCGGCGGGACACGGCGCCGCGGCGCGTGCCCAAGCGATCTAGATCGGGTCGGTGGCAGTATCCGTCAAGCCCGGCCCGCATCGCCGGCGCCGATTGCCGGTGAGGATTCCACGGATGGCCGGCGGCCTTGCACGGGCGCGTTGAGATGACCGTCGCCCGACCCCATCACAACAGAGGTGGGAGCAATCGTTTTTTCACCCCGTCCCGCGTTCGATAGAATCCCGGTTTTCAATTTCAACTCCAAGTCCGCGATATGTCCGCCAGTCAGCAGGAACAGGCCGCAACGCTCATCGACACCTTCGAGATGCTCGGCGACTGGGAAGAGCGATACCGATTCATCATCGATCTCGGCAGGCAGATGCCGGCGTTGCCCGAATCGGAGAAGACCGACGCCAACAAGGTCAATGGCTGCTTGAGCAGCGTGTGGCTCGTCGCCGAAAGCCGGCAGGACGACGGCGAGCAGGTCATCGAGTTTCGCGCCGACAGCGATTCGGCCATCGTGCGCGGGCTGGTCGCGATGTTGCGAAGCGTCTACTCGGGACAGACGCCCCGCGATATCCTCGCCTTCGACGTCGACGAGCTGTTCGGCAAGCTCGACCTCGCGCAACATCTGTCCATGGGACGCCGCAACGGGTTGTCCGAGATGGTCAAGCGCATCAAGACGCTGGCCGCGGAGCAGGCCGCCGCGTAGCCCCGTGGCCGAGTTCACATGCCCACGCTGTTGATCGTCTCGCATCGGCCCTCGCCGAATACCGAGAAGCTGGCCCGGGCGGTTGCCGAAGGCGCCGGGGATTCGTCGATCGAAGGCGTGGACGTCGACCTGCGCTCGCCGTTCGATACCGATGCCGACCACGTGCTGGGCGCGGGCGCCATCATCCTCGGTACCACCGAGAACTTCGGGTACATGAACGGAGCGTTGAAGGATTTCTTCGAACGCATTTACTACCCCTGCCTGGAGCGAACCGAAGGCATGCCCTACGCGCTCTACGTCAAGGGCGGTCTCGACGGTACCGGCGCGCGAAACAGCGTGGAACGGATCGTATCGGGGATGAAGTGGAAGACCGTGCAGGAGCCGCTGGTAATGACCGGAGCGTATCGCCCGCAGTGGCTCGATCCGCTCAGGGAACTCGGCATGGCGATGGCGGCCGGCCTGGAAGCGGGCATCTTCTGAGAGCGCTTTCGGATCGGCGCTTGATTCCGGCGCCGCCCAGTCGCATATTGGAGGCTGTTCGATTCGATCCCCACCGGCAATGACCCACAATTTGTTTACGCCCCGGTTCGAAAACCTGCCCGCCGAGATCCCGGTATTTCCGCTGGCAGGGGCGATACTCATGCCGCAGACCCAGCTGCCGCTGAACATATTCGAGCCGCGCTACCTGCGCATGGTCAACGACGTGCTTTCCGGCGATCGCCTTATCGGCATGATCCAGCCCGATCCCAACGTCGATGACGAGGGTGCGTTGTGCGCCACCGGCTGCGCGGGACGCGTGACGTCGTTTAACGAAACCGACGACGGACGCTTCATCATCCTGCTGTCCGGCATCTGTCGTTTCGATGCCGTGCGCGAAACCACGGATGGCACCGACTACCGCACCTTCGCCGTCGACTGGGACCGTTTTCGCGGGGACTACGATCTCGAACAGAGCCTGGAAAACGTGTCGCCCTCGCGCGAGGCGTTGTTGAAGCTGGTGGAGGAATTCGGTGCGGCGAAGAACGCGAAGGTCGACTTCGACAGTCTTGAAAAGTTGAACGACCTGCAGGTGGTCAACGTGCTGGTGTGCGGCCTGGGATTCGAGTCGCCGTCGGTCCAAGGCTTGATTGAGTCGGTGACCCTGGGCGACCGCGCCGAGCTGCTCTCCGGGCTGATGCAGTTCGCCATCCACGAGCCCGTGGAGTCGGGCACGCGCAGCCACTGAAGCGTCGATATCGGCGCGGTCGATGGGCTATCCCCGTTTCCGTCGGCGGTCGACGGCCGATTAGTTCGAACAACGTTTCCTACAAACGCAATTGCCGCACTTCCTTGCGCAGGTCGGCGAGCCGCGCACGTCCGGCCGGCGCGTATACCAGCGCCGCGTAGTGGCCCGTAATCGATTCGATCTGCCCTTGGGCACGGGGAAATCGCGCCGCCGCACGCCGTGCCAGGTCGCGGGGTCCTTCGGACCGACGGGTCGCGAACCCGGCCCTCGCCAGTTTTCGCAGGAACCTTGTATAGTATTTTTGCGGCGACGCGCGCTGGCGGCCCGCGCCCGACAACAGTACCCAGGTGACGAGCACGAACGCCGATACGGATGCCGTCAGCGCGAGAATCATCCATGTCCAGTTGGGCGCGCGAATCCCGAGCTGCCTGAGCAGCAACTGCTGTTGCTCGGGACCGTAGGCCATCACCCACGTGTTCCACTGGTAGGTGAGCAGGTCGCCGAGCAGCACGAGTTGGCGTACCCGCGCGTCCAGCCAATCCACCTGGAGCAAGGCGCGGATGCTTTCCGCGTCGAGTTCGCTGCCCAGCGCGCCGGCGGAGGCCAGCCGGCGCAGCGCCTCTAGTCCCATGTCGACGCGTTCCGGCGCCACCGCCGCGGTCGGGTCGATGCGTCGCCATCCTCGCCCGGGTACGCGGATCTCCGCCCAGGCATGGGCATCGTACTGGCGCACGATATAGTAGCCGCCGGACGGGTTGAACTCGCCGCCCTGGTAGCCGAGGACCACGCGTGCCTCGAAGCCGGCAGCGCGCATCAGAGCGGCGAATGCGCTGGCATAGTGCTCGCAGTAGCCGCGCCTCGTCTCGAACAGGAAGTCGTGCACCGGCGCCTCGCCGGTCGGCGGCGGTGTCAACGTGTAGTGAAAGGGTTGCTCGCGGAAGTAGGACAAAATGCGCGAGGTCACGGCCTCGGCGCCGCCGCCATCGGCGGCAAAGGAGCGCGCCAGCGCCAGTACTTCGTCGGTGACGTGCGGTGGCCGATTGGCGCCAGCGCCGGTCGCCACGTCTTCGCTCAGGTAGGTTGCCGGCGAGGACGCCGCGCGGTACCGCCTTCGTTCGCTCACGGGTCGTCGCGCGCGCGCCAGCGCGAGCTCGTTGATCCGGCCCGACCCCTCGATCGACAGCGGCAATTCCAGCACCGGCAGCCAGCGCTTGTCCGTGGGCTCGAGGGTAAGGTCATAGCGATAGATGACCGCCTGCTCGCCCGGCTTGATCTGCACCCGGCGCGCGTTCCTGGATGAGCGGCTCCACGCGCGACCGTCGAATTGTTCGAGCACGAGCAGGCGCCAGTAGCGTTCGGGGCGCGGTGGCGCATCACCCTGGAAATCGACGCGAAAAGCCACGGCCTCGTCCAGGTTGAGTCGGCTGATCGAGCCGGGCTCCACGCGGTCGGACAGTCCGGTGACGGCATCGTTGGTTTGCTCGGCGATGCCCCAAAGGCTGCCCTCGATACGCGGGAACAGGACGTAGGCGACGAGCGCGATGGGCAGGCCGAGCGCGACGATACGCGTCGTGAGGCCGAGCGCCCGTCCGGCGGTGAAGCTGCCTCGCGATACCAGCAAGGTGAAATTGACGATCACCAGCAGCACGCAGGCCAGGCCCCAGGCAGCCGTTGCCGGCGACTGGTCGAAGAGGAACGCGGCAACCACCACGATGGTTACCAGGATGTTGCAGAACATCGCGTCGCGCAGGCTCGAGGTTTCCAGTATTTTCAGCGCGGCGAAGCTGACCAGCAGGGCGCTGCCCGCCGTGCGCCCGAAAATGGTCTGGTACTGCACGATCACCAACGCGACCATGGCAACGCTCAGCGCGGCGCGCACCAGCGCCCGCGGCGGCGTGTCGCCGCGCCGGGCGATCACCAGGCGCCAGGCGATAATGGCGACGAACACCGCGCCAAGCCAGGGCGGTTGCATCAGCAGGTGCGGCACCGACGCCAACACGGTAGTCGCGAACAGCAGGTATAGCGCGCGCGGCGCGGGCGGACGTATCGGCGCGCGCGGCGGTCTGGGCAAGCCGAACGGGATCTTCACGAGACCGGTTTGTACAGCGCCAGCAATTCCAGGCAGCGTTGCTGGTGGCCGAGGCCGCGCCCGCTTTCGAGTTGCCTGCCCGGTAGTTGCAGTGCGTATTCGAGATTCGCCCGCTGGGCGTCCAGTACCCAGCGGCACAGGATCGACAGGCGGGTTTCGGTGTCGCCGGCGGTGTCGGCGAAGCGCAGTACCAGGTTGCGCCGACCTTCGCCGCCGAACACCTTGGTTTTCAGTCCCGTGCCTCGCGCGCTGGTGCGCCAGTGGACACGGCTCAGGGGATCGCCTAGCCGATGATCGCGAAGATTGTCGAAGTCGCCCTGGCCGGACCGTCCGCCCGAGACGTCTCCCGCGTCGTCGCCGCCACCGGTCACCGGCAACGGAAGGGGAGGCGCCGGTCTGGGGTATACCAGTTGCCGGGGCGTGCCGCGCAGGATCCGCGTCCAGGCGCAAAACAGCCCCATCGGGTAGACGCTCACCAGGTAGGTGTCGGGCAGCGCCACGACGCCTCGACGCGGTGGGTGAAAGGGCAGTTCGATACGCTTCTCGCCGCCGGCCGCCAGGTCGAACACGTGCTCGCCGCCGGCCCCGCGCAGCCACACGGCGCGCCGCTCGCGGCGCAGTTCGTCGCGAATTCGGACCGCGGCGTGGGCCTGCTCCCCGGCGAACACCGGCCGTCCCGCTTCGAGCGACACGCGGATGCCGACGAGATTGCGCTGCGTGTAGTGCATCGCGACCACGGCGACGCCGGCCAGCAGGAAGGTGAACAAGTGGCCGAGTCCGTTGTTGTAGTTCACCGAGACCAGCAGCATGAGAAGAAGGGCGCCGCCGAACAGCACGCCGAAGCGTGTCGGCAGGATATAGACCTTGCGGGAATCGGTGCGCAGTGCATCGGTCGCCGGCGCCGCCGCATGCACCTCGGAGAGCTCGGGGGGAGGGCTCACGTCAGGGGATCGCCACCGATTCGATCAGCCGGCGCGTGACCTGCTCGCGGTCCGAAACCGGCAGGTTGTGTGCGAGACGATGGCCGATTACCGCCGGCGCAACGGCCTGGACGTCCTCGGGGATCACGGCGTCGCGTCCGTCGAGCAGCGCCCAGGCGCGCGCGCCCCGAACCACTGCCAGGCCGGCGCGGGGTGACAGCCCGATGTCCAGCCACGCGGCGGTGCGGCTGGCTTCGAGCAGGTCGAGGACGTAGCCGGTCAGGGCGTCGCTGGCGTGTATTTCATCGACCAGGGATTGCAGTTCCAGCACGCCTGCCGCGTCGGTGACCGGTTCGAGGTCCGCCAGCATGCGCCCCCTGTCGCCGCCGGCGAGCAACGCCTGCTCGCTGTCGCGCGACGGGTAACCGACGCTCACCGTCATCATGAATCGGTCGAGTTGAGACTCGGGCAGCGGAAACGTACCCGACTGCTCGTGGGGGTTTTGCGTGGCAATGACGAAGAACGGCTCCGGCAGCGCGCGGGTATCGCCGTCCACCGATACCTGGCGCTCTTCCATGGCCTCGAGCAACGCGCTCTGTGCTTTGGGGCTGGCGCGGTTGATCTCGTCGGCCAAGACGACTTCCCGAAAGATCGGCCCGGGATGAAACTCGAAGGAATGACGATTGGTATCGAAGACCGATACACCGATCACGTCCGCGGGCAGCATGTCGCTGGTGAACTGGATGCGATTGAATCCGAGGCCCAGCACTCGCGCCAGTGCCTGGGCGAGGGTCGTCTTGCCGACCCCCGGATGGTCCTCGATCAGCAGGTGGCCGCGGGCCAGCAGGCAGGCGAGGCCGAGGCGAACGATGTGCGCCTTGCCCAGCACGACACTGTTCAGGTTCTGCTGGATTGTCTCAAGCTGACGCACCGGCGCCTGCCGGGAATGTCCCAGCAACGAATCGAGCATGTCGTTCTCCACCCAAAAACCGCAAACCGGAAAATTCTACATTGTCGGGGCGGCGAGGGGGCGGACAAACCGACCAACGGCGCTCGTCGCCCGCGCCGGCGCGCAATGCCCGATGCCGGAAGGACGATCGAAAGTTGGCGACGAGGCGCCGCCGCGCCTCTACTCGGGGTGGCGCTGCAATTGGGTTTGCAGGCCTTCCAACTGCTTGATTCGTGCCTGTATCGAGTCCCAGCGATGGTCGGTGACCAGCGCGGTGATGACTTCGACGAGCAGCAGCGGTGCGACGGCGGAATCCCAGCGCGAGTGCGTATCGATGCGGGCGGACAGCACGTGACCCGCGACCTTCGCTGCCGGGCTGCGCCATTGGTCGGTGAACAGTACCACCGTCGCGCCGCGCCCGGATGCGTCCTCGGCGAAGCCGATCACGTCCTTCTGGTAGCGCCTGAAGTCGAATACCACGAGCACGTCGCGGCTGCGCATGTCGAGAAGGTATTCCGGCCAGGCGGCCGACTGGCCGCTGATGTCCTGGACGTTTCCGCGCACCGCGTGCAGGTGGGCGTGAAAAGATTTTGCCAGGGCAGCGGAAAATCGTCCGCCCAGCAGGTAAACTCGGCGTCGTTCGTCCATGAGCAGGGCGCCGACCGCCTCGATCTCCGTGGCCGGCAGGCGTCGCACGGTGTTCATGACGTTCTCGCAGGCCTGCGCGGCGTAGCGATGCAGGAAGTGGGCTTCGCTCTCCGATTCGCGCGGACCGCTGCCCGAACGCTGCAGGGGTGACTGTAACCGCGCCTCGAGTTCCTCGCGAAGGCGCGCCTGGAAATCGGCGTATCCCGAAAAACCCAGCTTGTCCACGAGGCGCAGTACCGTGGGCGCGCTGACCCCGGCCTCGCTGGCGAAGCCGGCCGCGGTGCCCAGGGCCGCCATCGGGTAGTTGTCCAGCAACGCCCGGGCCGCGCGTTTCTCGGTGGCTGTCAGCCGCTCGAAACTCGCGGTAATGTGTTCGACAAGCGTCGGCGGCGTGGGGTTGTCGGTCATGCTCGAAATTCCCGTGAGGGGCGCGGTATTCGTATCAAATATTACAGTGATTGACAGGCTTTGGAAAACTGTAATAAAACTGCCGAATTCATTTTTTCGTGACGCGAGCTGCCCGCGCCGGTCAGGCGGGGGAAGGCGAGTCCTGCGTCGCCGCCGATCACGCCGGGTACCGGTAACCAGTCTTTTACGGGCAACGCCCGAAGGGAGCGCCCATGCAGCCATCGCAAGTCAAGAACAAGGCCGACGCAAAGAAGATCGTCAACGAGCGCGAGCTCGAATACGTCAAGGTCGGCGTGTTCGATGTCGACGGGATCCTGCGCGGCAAGTACATGCACCGCGACAAGTTTCTCTCCGCCCTCGACGGCGGGTTCGGGTTCTGCGACGTGGTGCTGGGTTGGGACTCCGCCGACCAGCTTTACGACAACGTCAAGTTCACCGGCTGGCATACCGGTTACGGCGACGCCTGGGTGCGCATCATCCCGGATAGTTGCCGCGAACTGCCGCTGGAAGACGGCATGCTGCTGTTTCTCGGCGAGTTCGACAACCGCGCGGAGACGGTCTGTCCGCGCGGCGTGTTGCGGCGAGTGCTGCAGCGGGCCCGGGACATGGGTTATGCCGCCACCGCCGCCTGCGAGTTCGAGTTCTTCGTCTTCGACGAGACGCCCGACAGCGTGCGGGAAAAGCACTATCGCAACCTGAAGAACATCTCGCCGGGCTTTTTCGGCTACTCCATGCTGCGCAGTTCCGTGTACTCGGAGTTTTACGAGGACCTGCTCAAGTTATCCTCGGAAATGGACTTTCCGCTCGAGGGTCTTCATACCGAAACCGGCCCCGGGGTACTCGAGGCCGCGCTGGTACACACCGATGCCCTGACCGCGGCCGACCGTGCGGCGCTGTTCAAGACCTTCACCAAGGTGCTTGCCCAGCGCAACGGCTGGATGGCGACCTTCATGGCGAAGTGGTCCGCGGATTGGCCGGGGCAAAGCGGTCACATCCACATCTCGCTGGCGGACGCCGATGGCAAACCGGTATTCCATGACAAGAAGTCCGAGCATGGCATGTCGGAGACCATGCGCCATTTCATCGGCGGGCAGCAGGCGTTGATGCCCGAAGTCCTTTCCATGATCGCGCCGACCGTGAACAGCTATACCCGCCTGATCCCGGGGTTCTGGGCGCCCACCGCCGCGAGTTGGGGGGTTGAGAACCGGACCTGCGCGCTTCGCGCCATCCCCGGCAAGCCGAAGTCACAGCGTGTCGAATACCGTATCGCCGCCGCGGACATCAATCCCTACATCGCACTCGCCGCGGCGGTCGGCACGGGGCTTTGGGGCATCGAGCACCGCGTGGAACCGTCGACGCCGGTGGTGGGCAACGCGTACGACGTGAAGTTTCCGCGCAAGCACCAGCTTCCCGCCACGTTGATCGAGGCCGCGGGCCGCCTGTCGGCATCCAAGCCGGCGCGCGAATTGTTCGGCGACGATTTCGTCGAGCACTATGCCGCCACCCGGGAGTGGGAGGAACGCGAGTTTCGCAAGCACATCACCGACTGGGAGATGAACCGCTACTTCGAGATCATCTGAAGCACGCGACCGACGACAACCTGCAGCGAGAGAGCATGAGAACGTTTTTCGTCAAATCGCCGGTCGACGGCGAAACCTACATCGAACGACCCTACGCCGGGCACGCGGACATCGACGCGGCGCTGGCAGCCGCCACCGGCGCGGGTGCCGGTTGGCGCGCGACGCCCGTGGAAGAGCGCGCCGCGCTGGTCGAACGCGCCGTGGACATCTTCGTGTCGCGCAAGGCGGAACTGGCCGAGGAACTGACGTGGCAGATGGGTCGGCCGATCCGCTCCGCCCCCGGCGAGATCGCCGGCTTCGAGGAGCGCGCGCGCTACATGGCGTCGATTGCGCCGGCCGCGCTGGCCCCGGTGAAACCGGCAGCGAAACCCGGGTTCGATCGCTACATCCACCGCGAGCCGCTCGGCCAGGTATTCGTCATCGCGCCGTGGAACTATCCCTACCTGACCTCGGTCAACGCGGTGGTGCCGGCGCTGCTGGCCGGAAACACCGTGCTGCTCAAGCACTCCGCGCAGACGCCGCTGTGCGCCGAGCGCTTCGTGCAGGCGTTTCGCGAGGCGGGCCTGCCCGACGGCGTGTTCCAGTATTTGCACCTCGATCACGACGACACCGAACGCCTGATCAAGGCGCCCGAGATCGCCTTTGTCGCGTTCACCGGCTCGGTGCCCGGCGGGCGCATGGTGGAGCATGCCGCGGCCGGACTGTTCAAGGGCGTGGGGTTGGAGCTCGGCGGCAAGGACCCGGCCTACGTGCGCGCCGACGCCGACCTGCGTCAAGCGATCGATACGGTGGTCGACGGCGCCTACTTCAATTCGGGCCAGTCATGCTGCGGGATCGAGCGCATCTACGTGCACCGCGACGTCTACGACGACTTCGTCGAGGGCGCAGTGGCGCTGGTCAACGAATACCGGCTCGGCCCGCCCCAGGAGGAAGCCACCACGCTCGGGCCGCTGGTGCGCGCCGAGGCCGCCGAATTCGTGCGCGGGCAGATTGCCGAAGCGGTCGAACAGGGCGCGCTGGCCCACGTCGACGCCGCCCGGTTCGAGCGGGACGCGCCCGGCACGCCGTACCTTGCGCCGCAATTGCTCACCAACGTTAATCATTCGATGCGGGTGATGACCGAGGAGAGCTTCGGACCGGTCGTGGGCGTGCAGCCGGTGTCGGGCGACGACGAGGCCGTCGAACTGATGAACGACAGCGAGTTCGGCCTGACCGCGAGCGTGTTCACGCAGGACGCGGACGCGGCGCGGCATATCGGCGAGCGCGTGAGCACCGGGACGTTTTTCATGAACCGCTGCGACTACCTGGACCCGGCCCTGGCCTGGACCGGCGTGCGCAACTCCGGGCGCGGATGCACGTTGTCGAGCATCGGTTTCGAGCAGCTCACGCGCCCCAAGTCGTTTCACCTGAAAACCAGCCTTTGAGCTCGAGGTAGCCGATCAATGAAGGCGAACTGGAACTACCCCACCGCCATCCGCGCCGGCGCCGGCCGCATTCGCGAACTGCCGGCGTGCTGCCGTGAGCTCGGCATGCAGCGGCCGCTGTTGATTACCGACCCCGGGCTGAGGGCGCTGCCCATGGTCGATGCCGCGCTGGCCGATTGCCGCGAGGCCGGACTGGGCGCGGACGTCTTCAGCGACGTCAAGCCCAACCCGACCGGCGACAACGTGGAGGCCGGCAACGCGGTGTTCCGCGAGGGCGACCATGACGGCGTGATCGCCTTCGGCGGCGGCAGCGCGCTGGACGCCGCCAAGGCGGTGGCGCTGATGGCGAAGCAGGCGGTGTCGGTATTCGACCTCGAGGACGTGGGCGACAACTTCCTGCGCGCCGATCCCGCGCGAATCGCGCCCGTCGTCGCGGTGCCGACTACGGCGGGTACCGGTTCCGAGGTTGGACGCGCCTCGGTCATCGTCGACGAGACGGTGCACGTGAAAAAGATCATCTTCCATCCGCACATGCTGCCGCGCATCGTCATTCTCGATCCCGAACTGACCATCGGCCTGCCGGCCTGGCTGACCGCCGCGACCGGTATGGACGCCCTGTCGCACAACCTCGAGGCATTGTGCTCGCCGGCGTATCACCCCATGGCCGAGGGCATCGGCATGGAGGGCGCCCGACTGGTGCACGAATACCTGGCGCGCGCGGTCGCCGACGGGGGCGACATCGAGGCCCGCATGCAGATGCTGGTGGCATCGAGCATGGGTGCCACGGCTTTTCAGCGCGGCCTCGGCGCCATGCACGCGCTGGCGCATCCGCTCGGCGCGCTCTACGACGCCCATCACGGCACCTTGAACGCCATCCTGATGCCCTACGTGTTACGCGCCAATGCCGATGCCATCGCGCCGGTCGGCGACAGGCTGGCGCGTTACCTCGGCCTGCCGTCGGCGGGCCTGGACGGCGTCATCGACTGGGTGCTTTCGATGCGGGAGGGCATCGGCATCGCCCACACGCTGGCGGACATCGGCATCGACGACGCGCGCGCCGACGAGATCGGTCCCATGGCGGTGGCCGATCCGTCCGCGGGAACCAACCCCATTGCCTACGACGCTGGTCAGTACGCGACGATACTCGGCAATGCGGTGCATGGCCGCCTGTAGCCACGAAAGGGGAGTTTCGACATGAAGATCGGCATACTGCAATGTGATCGCGTGCGCGAGGCGTTGCGTGAACAGGGTTTCAATGACTATCCCGACATGTTCATGGAGCGTCTTCGCGCCGTGGACCCCGATCTCGATTTCGCCGTGTACCGTTGCCTGGACGGAGAGTTTCCCCCCGACCCGGCCGCGTGCGACGCCTACCTGTGCACCGGTTCGCGTTTCTCGGTTCTCGATCCCGACGAATGGATTCGCGAGCTCGAGCGTTTCGTGGTCACCCTGGTTGAGGCGCGCATTCCGTACATCGGCATCTGTTTCGGCCACCAGGTGCTGGCCAAGGCGCTGGGCGGGACCGTGGAGCGGGCCGCGGTCGGCTGGGGCGTGGGCGTTTCGGAGAACGTCATCGACGAGCCGCAGCCATGGATGGAAGACGACGTGTTGCGCGACGTCAACCTGGTCGTTTCACACCAGGACCAGGTGACGCGGGTGCCCGACGGCATGGCCGTACTGGGCGGCAGCGACTTTTGTCCGAATTATTTCTGCGCCGTCGGTTCGCATGCGTTGAGCATCCAGGGCCACCCGGAGTTCAGCCTGGCGTTCACGCGCGCTCTGATGGACATACGTCGCGGGATCATCGACGACGCGGTGCTCGACAAGGGGGTCGAGTCGCTGCAGCGACGGGTCGACGACGACGCGGTGTTTCGCTGGATGGTGAATTTCTATCGCCAGGCGCTCGCGTCGCGCGAACCCGAACCGGTTCGCGCGACGCCGCGCTAGCGGCACCGCGCGATTCGGCGGTCGGTTTACTCCGGGGCCGCTTCCGACGCAGCGTCGATTGCGGCCGTGCCGTCCGCCTCGCTCTCGCCCTCGGAGACGTAGGCTTCCTTGGCGGCTTCGTAGCCCGCCTTGGTGGCCGCACCGACCTTGGCGGCGGTCTTCTTGGTGGCGTCCACGGCCTTGCCGGACACCTCCTTGGTCTTGTCCCAGGCCTCCCCCGAGACATCCTTGGTGCCTTCCCACACGTCGCCGGACACTTCCTTGGTCTTGTCCCAACCCTTCTTGGCGGTATCGGCGCCCGCCTCCATCAGCTCCTTGCTCTTTTCCACGATGGTCTCCATGGTGGACGGCTCCGCGCCGGTTCCCTCCGCGGCACCCGTGACGACCTCTTCGGCGACCACTGCGCCGGTCTGTTCGCCGTCCTGCTGCGCCGCGAGCGGCACGGCGGCCGCGAGCAGAAAAAGACCGACGATCGATGCGTTGCGTTTGACTTGATTCATATCAATCCTCTTGCGATATCGAAGTTTCCTGTTGGCCGGGCCAGCCCTGGCCGCGAAGTCGACGACGAATTGCGCCTTGAGCGGGACCGGCTCGGATTGCTAGAGTTCGGCGCTCCCGCGACAATGCGTCATCCAGGTCGGGGACTCATCCTGCCCATTGCTTGCTGAACGACTCATGAACTCCATCCGCATCGGTACCCGCCGCAGTCAACTGGCCTTATGGCAGGCCCAATTCGTCGCCGACGCGCTGAAAGCGCACCACCGCGACCTCGAGGTCGAGATGGTCGGCATCACCAGCGCGGGGGACAAGACGCTCGACGTCCCGCTGGCAAAGGTGGGTGGCAAGGGCCTGTTTCTCAAGGAGCTCGAAGAGGCGTTGCTCGATGAACGCGTCGACATCGCCGTGCACTCGATGAAGGATGTCACGGTGACGCTCCCGGACGGCTTGCATATACCGGTCGTTTGCGTGCGCGCGGACCCGCGGGACGCCTTCGTTTCCAACGACTTCGCTCATCTCGACGAAATGCCCGCGGGCGCCCGCGTGGGCAGCTGCAGCTTGCGCCGGCAGTGCATCCTGCGCGCACGGTATCCCCACCTGGTGGTGGAAAACCTGCGCGGCAACGTCAACACGCGCCTCGCCCGGCTCGATAACGGCGATTTCGACGCCCTGATCCTCGCCTGCGCCGGATTGCAGCGCCTGGGGATGGCCGAGCGCATCCGCGCCGCTCTCGATCCCGCCGAGTTCCTGCCGGCGGTAGGGCAGGGCGCGGTGGGTATCGAGTGCCGCTCGGACGATGAACGAGTGGGGCAGTTGCTCGCACCCCTGGCCCACCGCGAAACGACGCTGCGCGTGTCGGCCGAGCGGGCGGTCAACGCGGCCCTCGAAGGCGGGTGTCACGTGCCGCTGGCGGCCTACGCGGTGCTGGACGGCGAGGAGCTATGGCTGCGCGCGATGGTCGGGGAGCCGGACGGCTCGAACGTGCTCGTCGCCGAAGGTCGCGGCGCGGCCGATGAAGGCGAAGCGCTTGGCCGGCGCGTCGCCTCGGACCTGCGCGAACAAGGCGCGGGCGATATTCTCTCCCGGGTGTTCGCCGCGCCGTGACCGGGGTCACGCGCGCGAATCGTTTCCTCAATCGCTCCGCATGGAATCCGACTCCCGGCGCCACCGGCGCCAAGCGACATGAAAGACGTCGATGATCTGAAGGGCGTAAGCGTATTGCTCACCCGGCCCCGCGGCCGCGGCGAGAGCTTGTGTCGCGCCATCGCCGCGCGTGGCGGCGCGTTTGAACCGCTGCCGCTGGTGGACATCGAGCCGGCCCGCGTCGACGGCCCGCTGGCCGAGGTGATCGACGACATCGCGCTCGCCGACATCGTGATTTTCGTCAGCGTCAACGCCGTGGAGCACGGGTTGGCGCTGATGAGACAACGCGATGCGCGGTTTGCGCCCGGCGTCTCGGTTGCTGCCGTGGGACGCGCCAGCGCCGAGGCGCTGGCGCGTCACGGCGTTGGCGGCGCGGTTTATCCTCCGGGCCGGTCGAACAGCGAAGAACTGCTAGAATGCGAGATTCTGAAGCGACCGGCCGGGCGCCGCGTGGTGATCTTTCGCGGCCAGGACGGGCGGGAGCTGATCGCCGACACGCTCGTCGCGCGCGGCGCCGATGTACGCTACGCCTCGGTCTACCGTCGCGAGCCGGCGCGCATCGATGCGACACCGATCGTGACTCGCTGGCTCGAGGCGCCCCGCCCGGTGCTGGTGCTGACCAGCGAGGGTACCGCTCGCCTTCTGCTGGCGCGCCTGCCGGCCTCGGTCGGCGAAGCGCTGCAGCGGATGCCGGTGGTCGTTTTGAGCGATCGACTGGCGCGGTATTGCCGCGATGACGGGTGGCGCGGACCGATCGTCACCAGTCAATCCACCCGTGACGAGGACCTGCTGGCCTGCGTGGCCCGCGTTTCCACAACCAGTAATCAGCTAGACACCGATGAGTAACGAATCCCCCGACACCGCGCGGAACGAATCGCCCGCACCGGGCGCGCCGCGACTTGCGCCCGCCACGTGGCTGGCGCTGGCCGCCCTGGTGGTTGCCGTGCTGGCGGCGGGCGCCGCCGGCTATGCCTGGTACCAGTCGGCGGTGACCGCGCGGCTGGAGTCGGTGGACCAGCGCAACCTGGTTCAGCGCGTTGCCGGCGAGTTCGACGAGATCAAGCAGGCACAAGGGCAGTTCGAGCAGCGCTTCGACGCCCTGGGCGAGCGGCTCGCCGCGCTGCAGTCGCAGACCGACGCGGCGCTGGCGGCGGCGTCGCGCGAAAGGACGGAGGCCATCGAGGCACTACGCGGCGAAGTCGATCTGCTTTCCACCTCGGTCGAGCAGGTATACACCGATCTGGGCCGCTCGGTGGATACCTGGATGCTCGAGGAGGCGGAGCAGTTGCTGCTGCTGGCCAACCAGCGGCTGGCGCTCGTTCACGACGCCGCGCTGGCATCCACGGCACTGCGCCTGGCCGACGCCAAGCTGGCCGAGATTGGCGACCCGCGGCTGACCCCGGTGCGCGAGCGGATCGCCGAAGAGTTGGCCGTGCTCGGCGCCATGCCGCGGCTCGACGTGTCCGGCGCCGCCCTGCGCCTTGCCGCTCTCATGGAAGAGGTGCCGGGCATGGCGCTCGCCCAGGATCTGCAGCGGCCCGAATGGCAAAGCGGCGAGGCGCCGCCGGACGCCGAGGCGGACGGTTCGGCCGGCACGATGGAACGCTTTGCGCGCGAGGTTCTCGACGATCTCGGCAATCTCGTGCGGGTGCGCCGGGTGGACGAGGCGCGATTGCCGAAGCTGACGCCGGTGCAACGATTTCTCGTTCACGAGAACCTGCGCCTGCAGCTCTCGGGCGCGCAATACGCGCTGTTGCGCGGCGACGGTGAACTGTTTCGCGCAAACCTCGACGCCGCGCGGCAGTGGGCAGGGCGCTATCTCGACGTTGGCGCCGAACCGGTACGCAGTCTGCTCGACGCCATCGACGAGATGAGCGCGCTTCCGGTGGACCGGGAAACCCCGTCCATCGCCGGTTCGCTCGAAGCGCTGCGCGCCGTGATGCTGGAGCGCGCCTCGAAGTGAACACGCTGATTTTCGTTCTTGCCAGTTTCGCGGTCGCCCTGGTCCTGGGGCTGGTGGCCATGGACGATCCCGGCTACGTGCTGATCTCGCGGATTCCCTACGAGATCGAGATCTCCCTGGCGTTGTTCGTGTTGCTGCTGGTGCTGGTGTTTACCGGCCTGTACCTGCTGGTGCGATTCCTGTTGAGGGCGGCGGCGACGCGCCGCGACCTGGCGCGCTGGCAGGCGGAGCGCAACCGGTTGCGTGCCGGACGCGACGTGCTGCACGGTTATGCGCGGCTTATCGAAGGCGATTTCTCCCAGGCCGAACGCGACCTGACCATGCGCCTCGCTCACAGCGACACGCCGTTGCTCAACCACCTGGGCGCGGCCTACGCGGCGCAGCAGCAGGGCGATTACGCCCGCCGCGACGCCTACCTCGACGCGGCGGCCGCGGCGGGGAGAAAATTCAAGGACGCGGTGTCGCTTACCCGCGCGCGCCTGCAATACCAGGCCGGTCAGATCGCCGATGCGCGCGCCACGATCGATGCCATGCCCGCCGGGCTGAGAAGACGCTCCACGGTGCAGCGCATGGAAGCGGAGGTGCTCCGGGCGCAGGAGGATTTCTCCTCGCTCGAGAAGCGGCTTTCGTACTATCGGCGCCACGGCGCCTTCAGTCGTGAAGAACTCGCCGACCTCGAATCCCAGACCTACGGGCGCGTATTGCGTCTCGGGTCACCGCCGCCGGAAAACGTCAACGAGCTGACACGTGCCTACTCTTCGTTGCCCGAGTCCACCCGTCACGAGGACGAGACGGTGGCGGCCTATGCGGCCAAGCTGGTCGAGGGAGGGCAGGTGAAGCGCGCTGCCGACGTCATTCGAACCGAGCAGCATCATCACTGGCATTCCGCGCTGGTGACGCAGTTCGCGGAACTGGATATCGACGACGCCGAGAAACTTCGGCAGATGCTGGTGTGGCTGGAAAAGCACCCCGACGACCCGAGACTTCTATTTCACGTGGCGCATCTCAAGCGGGCGGCGGGCGAGGATGAATCGGCCCAGGAACTGTACGCGCGGGCGATTCGTCATGGCGCCGGCGGGCGCGCCTACCTGGAACTTGGCGAGTTGCTCGAACGTACCGGGGAAAGCGCCGAGGCGATGCGCTGCTACAAGCGCGGCCTGCAGGTAGGCGGCGCGCGCGAGGCGCACGCGCCGGCGGCCGATCAATCGTCCACGGCGAACTCGAAGGAGTCGTAGAAAAGCCGCCCGGCCGGCAGGCCGCGCGCGGTGAAATGCGTCTTCGCCGCATCGATCATGACCGGCGGTCCGCATGCGTAGACTTCGTGGGCGGCGAGATCGTCGTAGTGGCGCAGGACGGCTTCGTGGACGAAGCCCGATTCTCCGTCCCACGCGTCGTCCGCCGCCGGCTCGGACAGCACCGGCGTGTAGCGCAGGTTGTCGTGGCGCTCCGCCCACGCAGCCAGCAGTTCGTCCATGTAGAGGTCGCGCCGCGCGCGTACCCCCCAGAACAGGTGGAACTCTCTCGTGCTGCCATCGGCGATGGCCTGGTCGAGCACTGCCTTGATCGGCGCCAGACCGGTCCCGCCGGCGACCAGGATCGCCGGCCGTTCGCTGTCCTCGCGAAGAAAGAAAGTGCCGAACGGTCCCTGGAAGCGCATCAGGTCCTTCACCTTCATCGATTCGAACACGCGGGTCGAGAACTGACCTTCCGGCACGTGTCGAACATGCAGTTCCAACTCCTGTCCGCTTTGCGGGCGGCTGGCCATGGAGAAGCTGCGACGGCGACCGTCGCGCAGTAAAATGTCGATGTACTGGCCGGCCAGGTAACGAAATTCCTGGCTCGCCGGCAGCTTGAGCCGCAGAACCATGACATCGTGCGCCACGCGCTCCATGGCGGATACGCGGCAGGGCATGATCTTGATCTGGATCTCGGCACTGGCGGCCAGCTCGGTGGCCTCGATCTCGACATCGTCAAGCGGGACGGCCTGGCACAGCAGGATGTCGCCCGCCTCGCGCTCTGCGTCGCTCAGCGCCTGGGGCGGGTGGGTATACTCAACGCGGCCGCTGATCAGTCGCGCCTTGCAGGTGCCGCAGGTACCGCCGCGACAGCTGTAGGGAAAGACGATGCTGTTCCTCAGCCCTGCGTCGAGTATGGTTTCGTCTGCCTCGACCTCGATACGTTTGCCGGACTTGCGATTGTGGACTGAAAAACTCATGAACGATGCGCCACCGCGTTTAAATGACGGCGAATTCTGCCACGGATGGTTGGCTCTCACCAGTTGGCGCGATGCCGACGAACCTCGTCACCGACGTGCCTGAACTGCCCGAAGTCGAAACCACTCGCCGCGGCATCGAACCGTGGCTGCTCGAGCGGCGCATCGACGACGTCGTCGTGCGCGACGCGAGACTGCGTTGGCCGGTGCCGGACCACCTGGCCGAGCGGCTCGCCGGTACCACACTGCAATCGATCGACAGGCGCGCCAAGTACATCCTCGGCCGCAACCACCGCGGTTGCCTGATCGTGCACCTTGGCATGTCGGGAAGCCTGCGCGTACTGACGCGCGACGAGGCGCCCTCGTGCCACGATCACGTGGACCTCGTGCTGGACGGCGGCGTGGTGATTCGCTACCGCGATCCGCGACGCTTCGGCTGCATGCTGTGGACCGACGACGATCCGATGACTCACCGCCTGCTGCGCGACCTGGGACCCGAGCCGCTCGACAAAGCGTTCGACGGCGACTACCTGTACCGCTCGAGCCGTGGGCGCCGCGCCGCGGTCAAGGCGTTCATCATGGATTCCCGCGTGGTTGTCGGCGTGGGCAACATCTACGCCAGCGAAGCGCTTTCCATGGCGGGCATCCATCCGCTTCGCGCCGCGGGGCGTGTGTCGCGGGCGCGCTACGAAGGGCTTGTCCGGGCGATCCGCGACACCTTGCAGCGTTCCATTGACCTGGGCGGCACCACGCTGCGGGACTTCGTCAATCCGCGCGGAGAACCCGGTTATTTCGAGCAAACGCTCCGCGTCTATGGCCGCGCCGGGAAGCCGTGCCGCGACTGCGCGACACCGTTACGGCAGGTGGTGGTGGGCCAACGTTCGACGTTCTACTGCCCTGCCTGCCAGCGCTGAGCGGTGCGCCGGCCTTTCCGGTTCGACGCGGCCTTTCAGATCACGCCTTCCTTCCTTAGCGACTCGATGTCCTCGTCGCCCAGCCCCAGCACCGACCGGTACACCTCCTCGTTGTGTGACCCGATCTCGCCCCCGGGCCAACGCGTGCGACCGGCGCCGTCACCGATGCGCGGCGCGATGGCGGGAATCTTCAGCGGCTTGCCGTTGATCTCGACCTGCTCGAACAGGCCCCGGGCATTGAAATGGGGATCGTTCATCATGTCGCGAATATTGTAGATCGGACCCGAAGGCACGCGCGCCTTTTCGAGCACGGCGAGGGCGACGTCGCTGTCGTTGGCGTCCGTCCAATGCGACAGCGCGTCGTCGATTTCCTTCTCGTGAACGACGCGGCCGTCGTTGTGCGCAAGACGAGGATCCTCGCCCAGGTCGGACCGACCGATCGCTTCCATGAGGCGCTTGAATATCGAGTCGCCATTGCCGCCGATGATGATGAATTTACCGTCGCGGCATCGGTAGGTGTTGCTGGGCACGATGCCGGTCAGGGTGGAGCCCGACGGTTCGCGCACCACGCCGGCACCGTCGAACTCGGGCACCACCGCTTCCATGATATTGAAAATCGACTCGAACAACGAGGCGTCTATGACGTCACCTTCACCGCTCGACTCGCGACCGAGCAAGGTCAGCACGACGCCCAGCGCGGCATGGATCCCGGCAAGCGTATCGCCCATGCTCAGGTTGGGGCGCACGGGCGCCTCGCCGGGGAAGCCGTTGACGTAGCGAAAGCCGCTGAATCCCTCGCACACGGAGGCGAAGCCGGGCTTGCCGGCATAGGGGCCGGTCTGTCCGTATCCCGAGATGCGCGTGTAGACGAGACGCGGATTGCGCTGGCGCAACTCGTCCGGTCCGAGGCCCCACTTTTCCATGGTCCCGGGGCGAAAGTTCTCGATCACCACGTCGCTGCGATCGGCAAGCCGTGCAACGAGTTCCTGTCCGCGTTCGCTCTTCAGGTCCAGTGTCACGCACTTCTTGTTGCGCGCCAGGCTTCGCCACCACAGCGACGTGCCGTCGTCGAGGATGCGCCACTTGCGGATCGGATCGCCGACGCCCGGCGGTTCGACCTTGATCACCTCGGCGCCGAAATAGCCGAGGATGGTGCCGCAGAACGGGCCGGCGAGCAGCTGCCCGAGTTCCAGCACGCGGATGCCCTCGAGGGGTTGTTTCTTGGTGTTGATCATGACGCGCCGTTTCGATGTTTCGCGACGGTCGGTCGCCGCGGATGGATCGATTATCCGACAGGGAGGCGAACGCGCCAATAAAAAACCGGCCCGCGGGCCGGTCAAACGGAGGAAAACTTCGACGGCGGTGGGCGCCTCGACGCGCGGGCGCCCCCGATCCCGTGTTGCCTCAGTGAGACATCAGTACCGGTACGGTCATGTGCTTGAGCAGGTGTCGCGTGACGCCCCCGAGCACCAACTCGCGAAAGCGGGAATGCCCGTACGCGCCCATGACGATGAGATCTACGTCCTCGTCGGCGGCGCGCGACAGCAGCGTGTCGCCGACCTCGATGTCCTTCGATACGGTGCTGTTGACCACCGCGGTGACGTCGTGCCGCGCGAGGTGCAGGCTGATGTCGGACCCGGCGATGTGCTCGCGCTCGTCTCCGGGCGGGTTGACCGCCATGACGATGACCTTGTCGGCGGATTTCAACAGGCCCATGGCATCGTGCAGGGCACGCACCGATTCGCGCGTGCCGTTCCACGCCAGCAAGATGCGCTTGCCGATGGTCTCGCGCATGCCGACGTACGGCACCACGAGCACCGGGCGCCCGACGCCGAGGACCACGTCGTCGACGAGGCCTTCGCTGATATCGTTGGGATCGTCCGGGTTGCCCTGTCCGAGCACCAGCAGGTCGCTGTAGTGACCGTGGTCGATGATGCGCGCGCTGGTCAGACCCTCCACCGTTCGCCACTCGTTGGCGATGCCGGCGCGATCCATGGCGGCGCGAAACGCGTCGCCCGCCTCGCTGGCGAGGCGTTCGTACTCGCGGTGGCTTTGCTCGAGCAGGTCCGCGCCGATGGCGACCTCCGCGTATGCCGGGAGTTGCACGGGTTCGATCACGTACAAGCCGGTGACGTGCGCGTTGAATTTCTCGGCGATGGCGACCGCTGCGTTGCGGCGGTGGGCCACCGACTTGGCATTGTCGACCTGAACCAGGATGTCTTTGTACATTGTTGGCACTCCACGTTGGCGATAACTTATTGTGTCCGTTTGTCATGGCGTGGATATTGACGTGGATCAAGGTATAGACCGGCGTCGTTTTCGCCTTGACCGCCCGACCGCTTCGGGCTATTGGTGGCCGGCGCGTGCCGCCCGCGAACCGTTTTTACCGAATCATCCAACCTGGAACATGCCATGCTCGATGTCGATTTCGTCCGCTCGCAATACGAGACCTTTTCCGGCGAGTACGCCGACTGGGCGCTTTTCGAGAATGCCGGCGGCTCGGCCATTCCGCGCCCGGTGCTGGATCCTTTCCGCGATTTCCTGGCCCATTACAAGGTGCAGCCGTATGCCCCCTACGCGCCGTCCCTGCGCGCCGGCGAGGCAATGGACCGCGGTTACCGGGTCATTGCCGAACTCATTGGCGCCGCCGACGACGAGGTCACGATCGGTCCCTCGACCACGCTCAATACCTACGTCCTTGCCCAGGCGATTCGTCCCTCGTTGAGGGCCGGCGACGAGATCGTGGTGACCAACCAGGATCACGAGGCCAACATCGGCTGCTGGCGCCGGCTCGAGGCCGACGGCGCGGTGGTGCTCGAATGGCGGGTCGATCCGCGAACCGGAGAGCTCGACGTGGCCGACCTGGGCCGCTTGCTGAGCCCGCGCACCCGGCTGGTGTGCTTCACGCTGTGCAGCAATATCGTCGGCAGCTTTCACGATCTGGCCACCATTACGACGTTGATTCGCGACAACGGGGCGTTGTCGGTGGGCGACGCCGTTTCGTTCGCACCGCACCGGCTGATCGACGTGCGCGCGACGGGCCTGGACTTCGTCTGCTTCAGCACCTACAAGACCTTCGCGCCCCATGCCGGGGTCATGTGGGGGCGTCGAGAATGCCTCGAGTCACTTGCGCCCCAGGGGCATTTCTTTAACCGGGATCTTCCGCGATACCGGATGAACCCGACCGGTCCCATGCACGCCGAGATCGCGGCGCTGGGCGGGCTCGCCGAGTACTTCGACGTGCTGCACGACCACCACGTGGGCGGCGATGCGCCGCTGCGGGACAAGGCGCGAGCCATGTACGACCTGTTCGCGGACCACGAATCGCGACTGGCCGAACGCCTGCTCGACTACCTGCGCGGCCGCGCCGACGTGCGCGTTATCGGCCGCACCAGCGCGGCGGACGGCGCGCGCGCCGCGACCATTTCATTTACCGCGGCGAACCGCGCCTCGCGCGACGTCGCCTCGGCGCTGGCCGAGCACCGCATCGGCTGCAGCAGCGGTCATTTCTACGCGATGCGCTGTATCGACGCCCTCGGCATCGACCCGGCCGACGGTGTCGTGCGCGTCAGCATGGTTCACTACAACACGATGGCGGAGGTCGAGCGGTTGATCGACGCGCTGGACCGCATCCTGGACTGACACTGACGGCGACGGGCGCGGCTTGCACGAAGCCGACTGGAAACAGGCCGCGCAGGGTCCGCGTCTACTTGCCGAACAACTCCATCTGCCCGCCGACGAGTTCGTCGTAACTGGTACCGACGGCGACGAGGATGGTGTCGGCCACCGGCTTGAGCTGCCGCTCGCTGTAATGGTCGTAGTCCAGGGGGCCGTGCGCGAGGTTGGCGGGTTCGGGGCCGCTGGTGCAGATAACGTAGTCGATGAACCGTCCGGGGTTTTCGAGCTTGCGGGCCGCCTGGGCGTGCGGTGGGACGTTGCGCTGGTAGCGGCGAAGCTCCTGGCGCAGTTGCTTGCGGTACACCAGCTGCGGGTCGAATTCGCCGCGGTACAGCCGCGCGTGGATATCGCGCACGTAGTCCTCGAAGGGCTGCTCGAGGAAAACGCGTCGAAACAGTTCGTGCTGGAACGCCCGCGCCAGGCGCGTCCAGTCGGTGCGCACCGCCTCCAGTCCCTTGAATACAACCTCGGTCGTGCCGTCGCGCGCGCGCACCAGTCCGGCGTATCGCTTCTTGCTGCCGGCGCCAGAGCCGCGCACGGTGGGCATAAGAAACTTCAGGTAGTGGATCTCGAACTCGATCTCCAACCGGCTGTCGACGTCGTGTTCCTCGCGAATCGCGTCGCGCCAGAACCGGTTCAGCTTCACGGCGAGATCATTGCCGATGTCGGTCGCCTCGGCCTCGGACGGACCGCTCTCGAGCCAGACGAACAGCGAATCGGTATCGCCGTAGATCACCTCGTGGCCCGACTGCTCGATGAAGTCCCGGCTGCGGCGGATCACCTCGTGGCCGCGACGGGTGATGCTGGAGGTTAGTCGATGGTCGTAAAAGCGGCAGGCGCCGGCGCCCAGTACCCCGTAGAACGAATTCATGATGATCTTCACCGCCTGGCTCAGCGGTGCGTTGCCCTCGCGCCGGGCGTGGTCCCGCCGCGACCAAAGGGTATCGATGATATCGGGCAGAATGGGGGCATCGCGGTGGAAGCTCGCACCCTCGAACCCCTGCACGCGAGGCTCGCCCTGCCGCCACAGCGCCATGGGGTCGATGCCGAAGGTGCGGATAATGCTCGGGTACAGGCTCTTGAAGTCCAGCACCAGCACGTTGTCGAACAACCCCGGCCGCGAATCCAGCACGTAACCGCCCGGGCTGGTCAATCCGCCGGTGGCCGATGCCGAATCGGGCGCGACGAATCCGCGCCGGTGCAGGCGTGGCAGGTAGAGAAAGTCGAAGGCGGCCACCGAACCGCCGACGCGGCCCAGGGCGAGGCCGGTGCTGGCCGCTCGTTCGACGGCGAAATCGACCAGGTCGGTGCGCTCGAAAATTTCCAGCACCAGCCGGCAGTCTTCCAGGTTGTATCGCGCCAGTGACAGGGGATCGTCGCGGTACAGCCGCAGGATCTCCTCGCCGCGATGGCCCTCGTCCGGCTCGGCGATGAGCTTGCCGCGCCCCAGCAGTTCCGCCGCCACGTGGTCGAGGGTGAAGTTCTCGAAGTTGTAGAAAGCCGAGCGCAGCGATTCGATGCCGTCCATGACCACGCGTCCCGGGATGCGCGCGATGGCGAGCTGGCCCACGCCCCGCGCGGGTATGACGTGGGCGGTCCCGCCGTCTCGACCCAGCGCGAAGCGCAGGTCGTGCGCCTTGCAGCGACGCTCGAGCACGCTGAGATCGAAGCCCACCACGTTCCACCCGATCAGGATGTCCGGGTCGCTTTCGTCGATCCATCGCAGGAACGCCGACAGCAGCGTGCGTTCGTCCCGGCAGGCGACGAGCGGCAGGTCGCCGTCCGCGGGCGGCGGGTCGTCCGTCCGCAGCAACACGCGCTCCCCCGGCGTGCCGCTGACGCCGATGGAAATCACCTCGCCGGTGACATAGTCGGTCTCGATGTCCAGGGACACCACCGAGAACTCGGGCCTGAAATCGCCGGGTGACAGGTGCGGGTCGACGAAATGCCGGTGGCGGCCCGCGCGGCGCGCCTCGCCGTGCACGACCACGGGCCCCTGGACGAATCTTTCCATCAGGTAGCGGTCGGCGGGGCGGATATCGGTCTCGTAGAGATGCCGCCGCGGCACGGGAGGCGGCTCGACGAAAGCCTGCTGGGCGGCACGCGAGGGGAAATAAAGCGCGTCCACCGGCTTGCCCGCAGGCGTCGTCAACGCCACCGCGCGGCGCTCGCAGGATCCCGGGGGACAGGCGACATCCCGCTCCACGAAGCATACCGCCCGCTCGCCCCGGACCGTGATGCGAATCGCGCCGTCGGCATCGCGGGCCCAGAACGTGAGTGCGATGCCGTTGCCCTCGTCGCGCCAGTCGCGGGTCAGCAAGAACGCGTGCGTGCCGTCGTTCGCCACCGAATCGCTCATGGTTCGACCGATGATCCCGCCGGCGGGGCCGGCATGTCCACGCCGGGTTGCGCCCGGCCTCGGATCGGCGGGTCTACTGGCCCTGCTGCGCGCCCTCGCGCGTGGCGTTCTCGAGCCCCTTGAGGAATTCGCCCACGGCCTGACCGATCTCCTCGGGCGATTTTTCGTCGAGATCCTCTCTGAACTCGCCAGACATGCGTTCAAACTGCGCCTGCAGGTGGCGTGCGGCGTACTCGTTGCTGACGCTGATCAGCACGAGAATGGCGCCGATGACGCCGAACACGATCTGTGCGGTGCGCTCGCGAACGGCGTGCACCTCGACGCTCGCGATGACGACCAGGAACATGCCCCACGCGACATGGGCAAGGGTACCGAAATAGGGAATCGCCCCGAGCAGGGAGGTGATCGGCGTGATGGCGGACATGTAGGCGACGCAGCGAAAAGCGGTTTCGAAGGACTGGTTCGAACCGAGAAAACGCCAGACCACGTAGCCGATGGCGGCCGTGATGAAGCCGAACACGACCAGGAACAGCGGCAGCATGATGATCGCGAGCAGCCCGATCGCCGCCATGCCGGCGATGCCGGCCTGTCCGAAGCCGATGAATCCCAGGATGATCTGCACCAGCGCGGCCGCCAGCCCCATGACCAGCAGGAAGACGATCGGGTCGAGGTATCCGCCGTCGCGCGGCATGGCGCGGAAGAACGCGCGCGGCGAGGTGACGACGCCGATCGCCTGGTCCGGCATGCCGGATACGTCGAAACCCTTGTTCTCGTTCATCGGAACCTCCTTTACTGCTATCGGCGCGAGCGCTGGGGACGCAAAGTGCGAATTATATATCCCGCGACTTGCCCGAGATCGCGGCCTCGCGGCTATCGTCCGTTGAAATCGGGTTTTCGCTTGGCGAGGAATGCCCGCACGCCTTCCTGGTAGTCATCGGACGTTGCCGCGCTGGCCTGGAAGTCGCGTTCGAGCTGAAGATGGGCCTCCAGCGAGTTGTTTCCGCTGACCGCCAGCGCCCGCTTGGCCAGCGCCAGGGCGACGGTGGGGCCTTCGGCGAGTTTCCGGCAAACGTCGTCGACCGCACCGGGGAACTGCTCCTCGGGGACGCATTTCCAGATCATGCCCCAGGCCTCGGCGGTGGCGGCGTCGACCGGTTCGCCGAGCAGGCTCATGCCCAGCGCCCGGGCGGTGCCGGCCAGTCGCGGCAGCAGCCAGGTTCCGCCGCCGTCGGGCATCAGGCCGACATTGCGAAAGGCCTGGACGAAGCGGGCGGATTCCGCCGCCAGGACGATGTCTCCGGCCAGCGCGATGTTGGCTCCGGCACCGGCGGCGACACCGTTGACCGCGCACACCACCGGCTTGTCCATGCCGTGCATCAGGCGCACGATGGGGTTGATGTCGTTTTCCAGGATGTTTCCTATCTGGCGCGGGTTCTCGCCGTCGATGTCCACGTCGGCGAGGTCCTGGCCGGCGCAAAAGGCCCGACCCGCGCCGGTGATCACCACGCAGCGCACCGCGGCGTCCGTCGCGGCCCGGGTCAGCGCCTGGTTGAAGGCGGCGCACAGGGCGGCGGTGAGGCTGTTGAGCTGGTCCGGGCGGTTGAGGGTGATCCTGGCGACACCGTTCTCGGTGTGCTCGAGGACTTCGACCGGTTCGGGTTTGTCGTCGTCAGACGCGGCGCCGTCGCGCTCCGGGGTGTCGTTCATGTTTTTTCCCGTTGCCGTTGATTGATTGACGCGGCCAGCACGTCGGCCTCGGCGAGCCGATCGGCGGTGCCGATATCCATCCACAAGCCGCGAAAATGCCGTCCGCCCGCCCGCTGCCGCCGGATGGCATCGTCCAGCACCGGCTTGAGCGGCCGCCGGCCCGGCGCCAGCGACTCGAACAGGGCGCGACGAAAAATACCGATGCCGGCATAGGTCAGCGCGCGCCGGGCGAAGGCCCGTTCGACGAGACGACCGTTCGCCAGTGAGAAGTCACCCTGCCGGTTGTGGGCCGGATTGTCCACCATGACCAGTTCCACATCCAGTCCGTCTTGCCGCCGCAGCGTGGAGAAATCGAAGTCGGTGTAGATGTCGCCGTTGACCAGGAGAAAGGATTCTCCGCGCAGGAAGGCGAGTGCGTGCACGATGCCGCCGGCGGTCTCCAGCGCTCCCGGCGGTTCCGTCGAGAATACGAGCTCGACGCCGTACCGCGAACCGTCGCCCAAGTACTCGCGGATGGATTCACCCAGCCACGCGAGATTGACGACGATGCGTTCGACGCCGGCGCGGCGCAGTGCGTCCACGTGGTAGTCGATCAATGGTCGGCCGCCGACTTCGAGCAGGGGCTTCGGGCGGCGATCGGTCAATGGGCGAAGTCGTTCACCACGTCCTGCCGCCAGTATGAACGCATCCACCGGAGAACTGATCCTTTTGCAACGGGCTTTCGGCGTCGGAGACGTAAAAAATACTTGACATGCGTGGGTCTCCGGACTTTGAGATCGTTATCTTAATGCATCGACGCGTTGAATTCGCGATGCCGTTGCCCGGGATTTTCCTCACCGCCAATTCCCTCTATAATGCCGCCAATACTTCCGCACGGGCCTTGGCTGCCATGCGCGTAGCAGCCCGTACACCACAAAATGAAACGTGGCGTTACGCACAACCTCGGAACAGGCAACACAAGACCATGCGCGAAAAAGGCACCCCGCGAACCCACGCAACGCTAACACCGCCCTGTTTTCGCGTTAAGCCCCGATTCCTGGGCGTCTCGCTGATACTGCTCGCAGCCGGCTCGGCATCCGCCGACGACTCGCTGTTCTTTGCCGGAGCGGAAGTGTGCCCGCGAGACATCATCGACGTTCCCGAAATCGTCAACGATGCCGCCGGTCTCGATCCGAGCACCCAGGAAACGATACTCGAGTCCGACAGTATCGACTCTCCCGATTCGAGTACGCTGGTCCTGAAGGGCGACGCCCAGGTCATCCAGGGACCGCAGGCGATCTATGCGCAGGAGATCATCTATAACAAGGACGACTACACGGTCAACGCGCGAGATGACGTGACCATCTACACGCCGGGCGGCGACAAGATGGAGGCCGCGAACCTCGTGCTGGCCATGGACACGTTCATCGGCCAGGCGGACGAGGTGGGCTTCCAGACCGGATCGCGCAAGACGAAAAAGGTGAAAAAGCGTCTCATGGATTCGGGCGACACCCGCCAGGGCAGCTTCGGCCTCGACGGCATGGAGGACGCGTCCTGGTTTTCCGACGACTCGGTGTTCGGAAGTCAGTCGGTATTCGAAAGCGATTCGCTGTTCGACGAGGATTCCGACGAGGACTCGGAAAGGGTTCCCGAAGGCCCGCCTCGCGCCGACATGCGCGGCGAGGCCGAGCGCATGTACTTCGAAGGACAGGACCGCCAGCGCCTGGAGACGGCGCGAGTGACATCCTGCCCCGAGGGGCAGGACAGCGTGATGCTTACCGCGAACGAGATCACGCTCGACCACGCCTCGGGCGTGGGTACCGGAAAGCACATGACGGTGCGATTTTTCAAGGTGCCGATTTTCTACTTTCCGCGCGCTACCTTTCCCATCAACGACGAACGCAAGACCGGCTTCCTGTTCCCGTCGATCGGCAGTACCGAGGAATCCGGGACCATCATCGAGGTTCCTTACTACATCAATATCGCGCCCGAGCAGGACGCGACCATTTACATGCGCTACCTGTCCGACCGCGGCGTGCAGGTCATGGGCGAGTACCGGTACCTTGGCGAGGAGTACGACGGCATCTTCCGTGCCGAGGTGCTTCCCGGCGACGATATCTACGGCGACGACCGTTACGCCATCGGGTATGACCACAGCCATCGATTCGGCGACAACTGGGACGCGCAGATCGACGTGCAGGATGTCTCCGACACCGAGTATTTCGACGACTTCAGCAACGACATCGAGATTTCCAGTTCCAGCTTCCTCGACCAGCGCGCCGAGGTCAATTACAACGGCGATATCGTCGACTTCGGTGTCAGCGTGGTCGACTACGTGAGCATCGATTCCTCGTTCGACGATAACTTCCTGCCCTACGGGCGCCTGCCGCGCGTCACGCTCGATGCCGAGTCGCCGAATGACTTCGGCGGTCCCTTCGAGTTCGGCGTCGACTCCGAGCTCGTGCGATTCTCCCATCCCGGCGACCGTTTCGACGGTACCCGGCTGGATGCCACGCCGTACGTCAGCCTGCCGTTGGAGAACGTCTACGCCTACGTGACGCCCCGCGTATCGATGCGTTACACGAACTATGCCCTGGATAACGTCGACCCCGGCGAGGAGACGGATTTCAGCCGTTCCGTGCCGGTGTTCAGCGTGGACAGCGGCATCGCATTCGAGCGTGATACGACGTGGCGCGGCCGTCCCCACTACCAGACGCTCGAGCCCCGACTGTTCTACGTCTACACGCCGAAGGAAGACCAGGACGACATCCCGGTTTTCGATACCGGCGAAGGAAATCTCAGCAACATCAGCAACTACTTTCGCGAGAACCGTTTCTTCGGCGCGGACCGTGTCGGCGACGAGAACCGCATATCGCTGGGCGTGACCAGCCGCCTGATCGACTCCGACAACGGCAAGGAGCGCATGGAAGCCCAGATCGCGCAGATCTTCTTCCTGGACGATCGCGAGGTTCACCTGGACCCGAACGCGGAGCCCGATACCGAGTCGAAATCCAACCTGCTCGGCGAAATCAGCGTCGACGTCACCAACGACTGGGAGGTCGGCGGTTCCGTCGAGTACAGTTACGAGGAGAGCGAGGTCGAGGTGTTTCGCTTCGACACCAATTACAACCCGGACTCGCGGCGAAACGTCGAACTGTCCTACTGGTATTTCAGGGACTCGACCGAACAGATCGATCTCGAGGCAACGTGGCCGCTGGCGAACCGCTGGCAGTTTGGACTGGAAGCCATCTACGACCTCGAAGAGAGCGAGGCCCTTTACGGTGCGGCCAGCATTACCTACGACGCGTGTTGCTGGGCCTGGCGTATCTCCGGCCAGCAGCGCCGACACCAGGATGCCGAAGATGAAACCGCGATTTTCTTCACGCTCGAGTTGAAGAACCTCGGCAAGTTCTCGACGCTCTATTGAGGCGCGCGGCGCGCGTATTCGCGGGGGCGACCCGATGCCGCGCCGCCCGGCGCGGTCCCGGGACAAGGGGCTTCCACATCGCCGCGCGCGAACGGCGAACCGTCATCCGGTCCCGATGAACCGCTCCCGGCATGGCGCATTATCCAGTGGAACCTTAGATCATGCTTGAAACGATCCTTCGCCGACTGGCGCGGCCGGCCGTGCTGGCGGCGCTGGTTTTTACACCGCAACTTGTCTCTGCCCAGGTCATCGACCGCGTGCTGGTCGTGGTCAACGACGGCGTCATCACCGAAACCGAGTACATCGACGCCATGCGCCGAACCATTGCCGAGTTGCGATCGCGCGGTACCGAGGTCCCGACGCGCCGCGTCCTCGAGGAACAGGTCATGGAGCAGTTGATCCTCGAGAGAATCCAGCTGCAGATGGCGGATCGACTCGGTATTACGGTGTCCGAGGCGCAGGTCGACCGAATGATCTCGGAAATCGCCCGCCGCCAGGGTATCAGCGCCGAGCGATTGGTCCGGGAGGCGGAACGTGTCGGCCTCGAACGTGCTCGCTATCGGGACGAAATTCGAAAACAGCTTCGCATCCAGCGTCTTGTCGACCGCGAAGTGCGACGGCGCGTCATCGTCAGCGAATCGGAGATCGACGAGCGAGTGGCCATCATGTCCCGTGCTGACAGCGACGACGACGTGGAGTACGAGGTGGCGCACATCTCGCTGCTGCTCGAAGACGCCGAAGATGCGGCCGAGCGGCAGCGCGTGCTCGAACTGGCGGACGACATCGTCGCTCGACTCGAGGCCGGCGAAGATTTTTCCTCCCTCGCGCGGCGCCATTCCGACAGCCCGACGGGTGCCGAAGGGGGCTATCTCGGATGGCGGCCGGCGGACAACCTTCCGGACCTGTTTCGCGACGCGGTTCGCGAACTCGAGGTCGGCGCGGTCAGCGGGGTGCTCGACAGCCCCGGCGGCGTGCACATCGTCAAGCTGCTCGATCGCCGCGGAGACGGAGGCGAGATGATCGAGCAATGGCGGGTACGCCACATCCTGATCCCGATCGAGAACGACGGGGACATCGACGACGCCCGCGAGGCGGCCGACCGTTTGCGCGAGCGCATCGAGCAGGGCGAGGATTTCGGTGAATTGGCGCGCGTGCATTCCTCGGATTCGGCGACCCGCGTCAAGGGAGGCGATCTGGGCTGGGTCAGCCCTGGCGATACCGTACCCGCGTTCGAGGAGACGATACGCAATCTCGAGATCGGGCAGCTCAGCGAGCCGGTAGAGACCGGATTCGGCGTACACCTGCTCGAGGTCATGGACCGTCGCATGCACGACGCCGGAGACAGTCGGTTGCGAGTACGGGCACGGCAGGCGATCCAGGAGGAAAAAGGTCGCGAATCCTACGAGCAGTGGCTGCGCCGCATTCGCGACGAGGCCTTCGTCAAGTTTCGCGTCAAGCCCGGATAATCCGGACCTGTCGATCATCGGCAAGCGGCGCGGTCACGGGTCCGTCGCATGGCAAGAGATGACCACCGGGTGGTCTCATCGGCACTTGGCCGCACGTTGCGCGAGTAATCAATACCTTGTCGAGGTCGATGAAGCGACAAAAAAGGGGCGCCCGAGGGCGCCCCTTTCGATTTCCGGATGAAGCGACGGATTAGGCCTTGCCGGCGCTGGTGAATTCCGGGTAGGCCTCGAGCCCGCATTCGGAGACGTCCACGCCCGCGTACTCTTCCTCTTCGCTGACGCGAATGCCCACGGTGGCCTTGATGATGGCCCAGACCACGAAGCTGGCGACGAAGACGAAGGCGAAAATGACGCCGGCGCCCAGCAACTGGGCCGACAGGGTAGCGTCCGGGTTGGACAGCACCACCGCGATCAGGCCCCAGATGCCGCAGACACCGTGAGCCGAGATCGCGCCCACCGGGTCGTCCAGCTTCATCTTGTCGAGCACGAGGATGGCGAATACCACGAGGATGCCGGCGACGGCGCCGATCAGCGTGGCAAGCTCCGGGCTCGGGGTGAGCGGTTCGGCGGTGATGCCCACCAGTCCGGCGATTGCGCCGTTGAGAACCATGGTGAGATCGGCCTTGCCGAAGGTCAGGCGCGCCGTCAGCAGCGCCGCCACGACACCACCGGCCGCTGCCGCGTTGGTGTTCACGAACACCGCGGCGACAGCGTTGGCCTCACCGACGTTGGAGACGATGAGCTCCGAACCGCCGTTGAAACCGAACCACCCCAGCCACAGGATGAACGTGCCGAGCGTGGCCAGCGGCATGTTGGCGCCGGGGATCGGATGAATCTCGCCGTTCTCGCCGTATTTACCCTTTCGCGCGCCGAGCAGCATGACACCCGCGAGCGCCGCCGCGGCACCGGTCAGGTGCACCACGCCGGATCCGGCGAAGTCGAGGAATCCGGCCTCGTCGAGAAAACCGCCGCCCCACTTCCAGAAGCCCTGCAGGGGATAGATGAAACCGGTCATCACGACCGCGAAGGCGAGGAACGGGAACAGCTTCATTCGCTCCGCGATGGCGCCCGATACGATCGACATGGCGGTGGCGACGAAAACGACCTGGAAGAAGAAGTCGGAGCGACCGGAATAGTAGGAGCCGTCGTACCAGCCCTCGGCGGCAACCGCGACCACTTCGGCGGGGTCGTTGTCCGCGCCCAGCAGGAACGAGATGCCCGGCCAGAACGAGCTGACCGCCTCGCCGGGATACATGACGTTGTAGCCGACGAGCATGTACATGATGCACGCGACGGCGTACAGGGCGATGTTCTTGGTGAGGATTTCCGTGGTGTTCTTGGCGCGGACCAAACCCGCTTCGAGCATGGCGAATCCCGCGGCCATCCACATGACGAACGCGCCCATGACGAGAAAGTAAAAGGTATCGAGTGCGTACCTCAGGTTAAAAATGTCTTCCACTTTACTGCTCCGGATTGAATTGGCTTTGAATCGTTGGCAAATCGATCGTGTGGCGGGCGGGGCTAGATGGCTTCTTCGCCGGTCTCGCCGGTGCGAATCCGGACGACCTGCTCGATGTCGTAGACGAAGATCTTGCCGTCGCCGATCTTGCCGGTACGCGCCGCGGCGCTGATGGCATCGACGACCTGGTCAATGATGTCCGCGCCTACTGCCGCCTCGATCTTCGTTTTGGGAAGAAAATCGACGGTATATTCCGCACCCCGATACAATTCTGTATGGCCCTTCTGTCGGCCGAATCCCTTGACCTCGCTGACGGTGATTCCCTTCACGCCGATCTGCGACAGGGCGTCGCGCACGTCATCAAGCCGAAACGGTTTGATTATCGCCGTGACCATTTTCATCTGATTACTCCTACTGGGAATTGACGTTGGATAACAACCGCAAAGCTGCTCCCCTGCGACATGCAAACGTCATGCCAATTTCGGCGATCGGGCCGTTGTTGCGGAAAAGTCGAGAGAAAAGCGTTCCTTGCGACGACGCGTTAGCGGCAGGCGTGGGGCAAGAGGAGATCGCTCGGCAGGCGACGGCGGCGGGTAGTGCACCAACAAGGTGCGCGTTTCGAGCGACGGACCCGAAACGGACGACGCCGAAGCACTTTCCTGGTGCAGGAGCGGGGAGAGAACGCTACAACAGTGCTTCGACCACCTCGCACCACGTCAGGGCGATGTTGGTGCGGTCGTAACCGCCGCCGCCCATGACCAGCAGGCGGCCGTCGGCGTGCCTGTCCGCCAATGATCGCAGGCTCTTGGCGGCGTGACGGTGGGCGGCGGGGGTGAATTCGAGGTGGGTCAAGGGATCGCCGCGGATGCTGTCGGCGCCGGCCTGCAGCAGGATGAACTGGGGGCGAAAGGCTTCCAGGTGCTCCAGTACGGCCGGCCACGCCTTCATGAAGGCGTCGTCGTCGCTGCCCGGCGGCATCGGCACGTTGAGCTTCGTGCCCTCGGCGACGCCGAGACCACGCTCGTCGGCGTCTCCGGTGCCGGGATACAGGAAGCGGCCGTCTTCGTGAATGTCGGCGACGGCCAGCATCGGATCGTTCTCGAAATCGTAGTAGACGCCGTCGCCATGGTGGGCGTCGATGTCCACGTAGGCGATACGCTCGACGCCGTATTCCTGTTTCAGGGTCTCCACGGCGACGCCGCAGTCGTTGAGCACGCAAAACCCCGCCGCGGCACTTCGACGCCCGTGATGCAGCCCGGCGATGGGGAGGAACGCGCGCGGTTCGCTGCTCGTCATGATTGCCTCGACGGCAGCCAGTGTCGTGCCGGAGACGCGGCGCGCCGCCTCGAAGATGCCCCGGCGCGCGGGGGTGTCGCCGTGGTCGAGGTAGCCGAATCCGACCTCGCTAAGGGATCTCATGCGATCCAGGAAGGCTCGATCGTGAAATCGTAGCAGTTCGGCATCCTCGGCGAGGCGTGAATCCGTCATCCTGGTTCGCTTGTCGAGCCCGCGCAACAGGGTTTCGCGCCAGAACGCGGACAGTCGATCGTTGCCGAAAGGGTGCGATTCGCCAAACCCGTATTCGGCCAACAACGGGTCGGCGCCCAGCATCAGCATCGTGTTAGCCCGGATATTTCACCAAAGAAAAAGGCGAAGCCTGTAAATCCGATATAATTCAGTTGCTTAGATTGAATAATCGGGAGGCTTCGCCAGTGACAAACTGTACCCAAGTCGGCATTGAATTTCCAGGCTGCAAACGGCGTCGGGTGGAGGCGTCATTCACCGGCGGCGAGATCACCAGCGACGGCGGCGTCCTGCTGTTGCGGGAGGTCGACCGGCGACTCAGGTTGACCGAGTCGGTGGCCGCCGTGCTCGAAGACCCGCGACGACGCAAGAGCTGTCAGCATGACCTGCTCTCGCTGTTGCAACAGCGTGTCTATGGGTTGGCGCTCGGTTACGAGGATCTCAACGACCATCAGTCGCTGCGCAAGGATGCGGCGCTGCAGACGGCGCTGAACCGGGACGATGCCCTGGCGAGCAGCGCGACCTTGTGCCGGTTCGAGAACCGGGCCGACCGGGCCATGGCGGTACGGATGCACGAGGTGCTGTTGGATCAGTTCATTGCCTCGTTCAGGCGGCCGCCGCGGCGATTGATTCTGGACTTCGACGCCACCGACGATGCGGTGCACGGCGGCCAGGAACAACGCTTCTTTCATGGCTACTACGATCAGTATTGTTTCTTGCCGTTGTACGTGTTCTGCGGCCGGCGGTTGTTGGTGAGTTACCTGCGGCCGAGCCGGATCGATGCGGCGAAGCATGCCTGGGCGATTCTTGCGCTGTTGGTGAAGCAATTGCGTCAGGTGTTTCCGACAACCCGGATCGTTTTCCGCGGCGACTCGGGTTTCTGTCGCTGGCGGATGCTGCGGTGGTGTGAACGTCATGACGTGGGCTATATCGTCGGGATCGCCCGCAACGAACGCCTGGCGGTACGGACCGAGCCGTTGATGGCCGCCGCCGAGCGATATCGAGCGGCGCTCGGCGAGCCGGTGCGCTGGTTCACCGAGTTCCGCTACGCGGCCGGCAGTTGGGATCGGGAACGGCGGGTCATCGCCAAGGTCGAGGTCACCGCCCTGGGTCGTAACCCCCGGTATCTCGTCACCAACCTCAAGGGCGAGGCGCAGCGACTCTACGACCGGTTGTACTGTGCCCGCGGTGACATGGAAAACCGCATCAAGGAGCAACAGCTCGACCTGTTCGCCGACCGCACCAGTTGTCATCGCTGGTGGGCCAACCAGTTCCGGCTGCTGCTGTCGTCGCTGGCCTACGTGTTGATGGAAGCGCTTCGTCGCCTCGCACTTCGCGCTACGCCACTTGCCCGCGCCTATGTCGGCACGATCCGGCTCAGGCTGCTGAAGATAGGGGCGGTCATCCTGCGAAATACCCGACGCGTTCGCTTACTCTTCTCCAGCCACTACCCGGAGCAGCGCCTGTTCCGTACGGTGGTCGCCCGGCTAGTGCCCGGATAGCCAAAGAACATCAAACCCCATCCGACGACCATCCCGATGGCGGCTTCGCCAGTAAAGCGCTCGTGCCTGGGTGGCGAGTATCGCCGTTATCGACCTGCGGAACGCCTCAAATCCCCCTCAGGCGACACCGGGACGGCAGGCGATCCGGGATCATCCGCGCCACCGACCGAATCCCTGACGGGCACCAGTAAAATCACGTCCTGACGCTTGCTCGTGAAACATCCGGGTTAGCCGACCGGGCAGTGGATTGCACCGGGCATCCCCAAGGCGTTCGGATCGGTCGCGCTTCGGGGCCGGTTGTGGGGTCGCTCGCTCGTGCAACATGGTTTGGTCCCGGCATGACGTGTGGCTATTGTCGACTGCCGTCGCTCGCGCAATCAATCCCCGCCCGCGTGCCCGGTCACGGATTTCGATGCGCCCGGCGAGCTTTGGCACGACCTCGATCATCGTTGTTCGGCAGGGATCCCGACAACGTTCGCAACCACCGAGGCGTCGCGCCACGGACACGTTTCGCGGGGCGTTGCAACGCCCGGAAAAAAATCGGGCGCCGGTTCGACCCGGCGCCCGAAGTCTCGGCCGATTCCCCCTCGTTCCCCCCAGTTCTCAGTTCTGACCGACGCGAGCGATTCGGCGATTGTCGCCGGGTCGTTCCACGCCGACAGGAAGCTGCTCGATGCCAGAACGCGCAATCGATCGCCAGGTTGATTATGACCGGCGCGATGGTCTCGATCCGCTTCGACGTACATTACAAGCACTCGCAACGGAACGAACGCCGATGCCATTTCGATGACCAGCGGCAGGGCGATTCCGATCGCGACGGCATTCCTCGTGACCTTGGTCTGCCACGTCGCCGTTGGCAGGAGCAAGCATATCACGATGCCTTGATGCCGGAACCGACGGCGGTAGAGGAGGATGGTATCGATCCAAGGCTCGTCGGCTCCGAAATCGAATGAGCCGATTGGTAGTCCGCCTGGCGTCGAGTCATGCGAGGCCCGTGACGGGCGAGCATCGACGAATGCCGATCGTTCGTAAGGCATTGATGATTGCGGGCGGCCTGGTTTCGTCCGGGGGCTCGATCATGTCGACGGCGGAGCGTGATCGTCATTGACGCCGCGTTAACCCGGACGAGCGCTGCAAGAGCATTCGCGGCGGAAATCGTGTCTACATTATGATAGGGTTGCACACGACGCGATAAGAACAACAAGAATTTCAGGAGATGAGGAGACGATCGTCTCGGCCGCGAACGATGTCCACGGGATTGGCGTTCGCGCTGTGGAGCATGTTGACGACAACGCCAGTCGCGCACGCCGCCTGGCAGCCGTCGCTAGTGCCCGCGGAAAAAGGCGCTCGCACCCCGGTCGATCCTCTGCGAATCGCTCTCCCGGCCGACATCCCGCAAGCGGCCCTGGACTATCTCGCCCTCGATGTCGACCGTATCGACGTAACGAATCGGGTATATGTCGAGCACGGCGAAATCATCTACGAGCCGCCCGTGCCCCTGGCGACGGGTACGCATCGGGTGCGGCTGGTGCAGTACCGCCCCGACGGCGGTTTCGAGGTGCGCGGCGATTGGCGATTCGATGTCAGCGAGTCCGGCACGGACGTTACCCGGGTTCGCCTCGACGGCAACGTGTCGCTGAGTGCCCGTTACCGGGTCGCCGACGACGGATCGCCGCAGCCGGAACCGATTGACCTGGGCAGCGGCTCGGCCGACGTGTCCGGGACGGTGGACGGCAACGGCTGGTCGCTCGAAACCGCCGCCTCGCTCATATATGACAGCAGGGGCGTTCCGGTGAACGCCGAAGATATCGACGAGTCGGGCCAACCGGGACCGCAAACGCGCGAGGTGGAACTCGGCGAGTATTTCGTAAAGGCGAACGCGACCTCTCTCTCCGGCACGCTGGGACATCACCGGCTCCCGGAAGAAAGCCTGGTCATGCGGGATTTCTACCGCCGCGGCGCGTCAGTGCGTTTCGCGAACAGTGAACGGTTCAGCGCCGGCGGGTTCGCATTCCGGACCGAGCCGGTAACGGGCTTCGATCATTTCACCGGGGCGGACGAACACGACGATCGCGTGGTCGGCGCCATCGCGTCCGGCACGGTGGCATCCACGTCAGGCGGCGATATCGACCTGACCGCGACGATATTGACCGGCGAGGGCAGCGATCGCGCCGGTGTGGGGGTCGCGACGGATCGCGCGGCCGCGGACGGCGATGCCGCCAGCATCGCGTTGACCGGCGGATTTCTCGATGAACGCGTCGTCGTTCAGGGCGAGATTGCGCGCAGTCGATTCGACTTCGATAGCCTCGATGAAGACGACAGCAAGGCCCAGGACGATGCCTACCAGTTCTCGGTGTCCTTCGATCCCTGGCGATCCAAGCTGATCGGCGACCAGCCAGCCTATTGGCGGACGCGCATTCAGTACGAAAAAATCGGCACGCTGTTTCGGAGCCTGGCCAACCCCGGACAACTCAGCGACGTTCAGGCCATGCGCTTGACCACCCGGCTCGGCGCGCTCGGCTGGAGCGTGGACGGTCGATTGAGTCGCGAGGAGGACAACGTCGACAATACCCCCGGAATCGCCCGCTACCGTTCCGATCTCGCCAGCCTGTTTGCCAGCTTCACTCCACCAAGGGAGATTTCCGCCGATACGCGGCCGCGATGGTTCGGACAACCGACCTTCCTGTTCGGTGTCGACTACACGCGGCAGACGGAC
>JAUIEZ010000183.1 GCA_030429665.1 Gammaproteobacteria bacterium
CCGCTGGCGGAGCACGCTCGGTGCACATGGTCGATGTGAGCGGCCCCGCCCTCGAGACCGCGGAAGCGAACCTTCGCCGCAATCGACATCTCGCCGAGGTGGCGGCCTGCCGGGTGACGAGCACCCGAGGGGACGCGTTTGAAGTACTTGAAGGCATGGTCGCCGACGGCCGGGCCTTCGATCTCGTGGTACTCGACCCGCCGTCGTTCGCCCGGGCGGCCAACCAAGTCGACCGGGCGGTCGCGGCCTACGAGCGACTCGCCGCCCTCGGGATCGCGCTCACCCGATCCGGCGGCACGCTGGTGCAAGCGTCCTGCTCGGCGAGGATCGACGTGGACGCCCTCGCTGGCGCGGTATCACGCGCGGCTGGGCGCAGCAGCCGACGGGTGCGCGAGATCCGGCGAACGGGTCACCCCGTCGACCACCCGATCGGCTTCGAACTGCCCCCCAACGTCGTGCTGGAGGTGGTGGATACCGAGGCGGTGGTCAAGGGCCAGACCGCTTCGGGCTCGGGCAAGCCGGCGCGACTGGAAACCGGAATCCGCGTGGTGGTGCCCACGTTCGTCAACGTCGGTGACCGGATCAAGGTCAACACGGAGAGCGGGGAATACGTGGAGCGCGCCGACTAGGGCCCGGAGCCGGGTTCAGGCGGCCAGCTTCGCCAGGATCGGCGCGAACGCCGCCACGCGCTGCTCGAGTTCCTCCCGGCCGACCTCGCCGGGTCGCCCGAGCAGCATCTCCAGGGGTCGTGCCGGGGCGCGGATTTCCAGGCTCTCGACGGTCTCCCGGGTCAACACCGGATCGTTGCACACGAGCAACCCATCGCAACCCGCGGCCAGCGCAGCCGCGGCTCGTTCCGGCACCGAGCCCGCGACACTCGCGCCGGCCATGGTCAGGTCGTCGCTGAACACGATGCCGGTGAAACCAAGGGACGTTCGAAGTACATCGTCGATCCACTTGCTCGAGAACGTCGGCGATACCTCGTCGACGGCGGGATATCGCACGTGGGCCGTCATCACGCCCTCCACGCCGTCGTCGATCAGCGCCGCGAACGGCACGAGGTCCCGCGCCGTGAGCTCATCGAGGCATCTTTCGTCGACCGGTATCTCCAGGTGCGAATCGCCCGGCACGCCGCCGTGGCCCGGAAAGTGCTTGGCCACCCGGGCCATGCCCGCCTCGTGCATACCCTGGCACCAGGCGCGGCACAACGCGGCGACGACCGCGGGGTCGCTGTGAAAGGCGCGGTTGCCGATCACGCCGCTAATGCCGAGGTCGAGATCGGCGAGAGGCATGAAACTCAGATCGACGCCGGCCGCGCGCAGCTCGGCGGCCATGGTCAGCGCCGCATCGCGGGCGTGACTCAGGGCGCCGGCCGGATCGGCGTCGTACATCGTACCGAACACACCGGGCGGCGGCAGGCGGGAAAATCCGTCCCGGAAGCGCTGTACGCGCCCGCCCTCCTGGTCGACGCACACCAGCAGCGGGCGGCCGGCAACGTCGCGGATCTCGTCGCACAAGTCGCCAAGTTGTGCCCGGTGGTCGTAGTTGCGGGTGAAAAGGATCACGCCGCCGACGTTCGGATGGCGAAGCATGGCACGCTCGGCGGTATCGACGTGCGTGCCCATCAGGTTGACGACGACGGGGCCCAGGTTCAACGGACGACCTTCGGCAAGCGGTGCGCGCTCATTCGCACGATGCGTCAACGCAGCGCCGACCGGCGCCGGATCTCCGCCAGCAGTCCCGCGCCCGCGGCCTCGATCATGTCCAGCACCCGGTCGAATCCGGCATCACCGCCGTAGTAGGGATCCGGCACTTCCTCGGTGCCGAAGCCGGCATCGAAGGACATCATCAAGTGCAGCTTGTGGTGATCTTCCCGGCTGGCGAGATCGGCCAGATCGGCGAGGTTCGCGCGGTCCATGGCGACGATATAGTCGAAATACTCGAAATCCGCCGCGCAGACCTGGCGACCGCGCAGGTGATCGATCACGATGCCCCGGCGCGCCGCCGCCTCCCGGGCGCGCGCGTCGGGCGGACGGCCCACGTGCCAGGGGCCGGTACCCGCCGAATCGATCTCGAACGCCTCGTCCAGGCCGTGTTCGGCCACGAGCTTGCGGAATACGCCCTCGGCTGTGGGCGATCGGCAGATATTGCCCATGCAGACGAAAAGAATCTTAACCATCTTGTTGTTGTCGCTCGAAGATGCGGATGACGTTTTCGAGGTCGTAAATGGTATCCACGCCGGGCCCGGGCAGACAATAGGCCTTGAGCACGCGAATCGACTCACCGTTCCACAGCGCGCGCAGTTGCTCGAGTTTTTCGACGCGCTCGATATCGCACGGCTGCTGGGCTGCGAACCGGCGCAGGTACCCGGCGCGGTAGGCGTACATGCCGATATGGTGATACACCCGCTTGGGTTTCTCGGGCCAGCGGGACGGCAGACCGTTGTCCTGGCGCGACCAGGGAATCGGCGCCCGGGAAAAGTACATGGCGTATCCCTGGCGGCTGGTGACCACCTTGACGACCGAGGGATCGGTGTAGTCGCGTTGCCGGCGGATTTCCTTGCACACCGTCGCGATGCTGGCCTGGTCGTCCTGCGCCAGTCCCTCCGCGACCTGGTGGATGAGCTGCGCCGGAACCAGCGGCTCGTCGCCCTGCAGGTTGACGACGATGCGTTCGTCGGGCCATTCGAGCCGGGCGACGACCTCCGCGAGCCGGTCGGTCCCGGAATCGTGGCTTTTCGCCGTCATGACCACGGTAGCGCCGAAATCCTCGGCGACACGCCTGATGGCGTCGTCGTCGGTGGCGATGACGACCTGGCGTGCGGCCGATCCGACCGCGCACTCGTACACGCGCTGGATCAACGTCTTCCCGGCCACGTCCCGCAGCGGCTTGCCCGGCAGGCGCGTCGACGCGTAGCGCGCCGGGATCACGATGTCGAATTCGACCATGTCGGATTGAGCCTGGGAAGAAGGGACTGCTCGAGGTGCTTTGTCACGGCAGGTGCAACGTCGAGATACAGGGAAACCACCCGGATCGGGTAGTTGTCGAAATCGGCCAGCTTGACCGCATCTTTTTCGGTGACAAGAATAGCATCGTAGGACGACGTGGTGATATCTCGCTGTCGAAACTCGTGGTGGTCGGGCAGCGCCAGCCGTTCGAACTGAAGTCCCAGCGCCGCGAGGGAGTCGAAGAAGCGCTCGGGACGCGCGATGGCGGTCATGGCGAGAATTCGGGCACCGGCAAGATCGCCGATCGATACCGCGGTGCCGTCGAGCCGCCGTAGGGCGCCGATCCTGGCGGTGAATCCGCGCTCGGCATTGCCCCTCGGGATGACCATGTCGGTCTCGGCCAGCCGTCGAACCGGCTCACGGAGGGGGCCGGCGGGCAGGCACCAGCCATTGCCCTGCCCCAGGCGCTCGTCGTGCAGGACGATCTCGAAATCGCGAGCGAGGGCGAGATGCTGCAAGCCGTCGTCGCAGACAATGACGTCGCAGTCGTGGCGCTCGAGAAGCAGCCGGCAGTCCGCCGCCCGGTCGGGGCCGGCGACGACCGGCAATCCGGTGAGTCTGGCGAGCAGCACCGCCTCGTCTCCCGCGATCGAGGCCGGCGTTCGCGGCGTGACGACGAGCGGCCACGTCGGCGATCGTCCCCGGTAGCCGCGAATCACGATGCCCGGCCTGTGGCCGTGCTCCACCAGGTAGTCGCACAGCCACGCGGTAAAGGGCGTCTTGCCGCTGCCTCCCACCGTGATATTGCCGACCACGACGACCGGCCGCGCCGCCCGTTGCTGGTGCAGTACGCCGCCTCGATAGAGCAGTCGCCGCGTTGCCATGAGCGTACGGTAGACGATGGATACCGGGTACAGCGCGATACTGACCGGGTTGCGCGATCGCCATGCCCTTTCCAGGGCCGATGCGACGAGCCGTCGAAGATCCACGCCGGAATCCTGCGCGTTCGACCCGATGGTCATGGCGGGCGCCTACTCCTGCTGCCGGTACAACCGGCTGTAGGCTCCACCCCGGCGCATCAGTTCATCGTGCGTACCCGATTCCACGATGCGTCCCGCGTCCACCACGTGAATGCAGTCGGCGCCGACTACCGTCGACAGGCGGTGGGCGATGACGATGATGGTCCGCTCGCCCGAAAGCGCGTTGATGGCGTCGCGCACCATTTGTTCGGACGTGTTGTCCAGCGCCGAGGTCGCCTCGTCGAGAATGAGTATGGGCGCCTGGCGGTACAAGGCACGGGCGATGACGACGCGCTGCTTCTGTCCGCCGGACAGTCGTCCGCCCTGTTCGCCGACGCGTGTGCGCAATCCGTTTTCGAGCTGGTCCGCGAATGCCGTGACCCGGGCGGTCCGGGCCGCCGCGGCGACGCGCTCGGCGTCCATGGTTTCGTCGCCATAGGCGATGTTTTCCTCGATGGTACCGTCAAAGAGGAACGTGTTTTGCGTGACCAGCGCGACGTTGCGGCGCAGCGCCTTGCGATCGTAGTCCTCGATGGGACGCCCGTCGATGCTGATTCGACCGCTCGCGGCGCGATAGAACGCCAGCAGCAACGAAACGACCGTCGACTTGCCGCTGCCCGAGGCGCCCACCAGCGCGATCGTGCGGCCGGGTGCGACGTGAAGATCGAATCCGTCGAGCACCGGTGCTCCGCCGGGGACGTAGTCGAAATGCACGTCGTCGAATCGAATCTCGCCGCGTATCTTGTCGGGAGCGTATTGGCCGCCGGACGCCTCGATGTCGAGATCGATGACATTGAAAATGCTTTCCGCCGCGGCAACGCCGGTCTGGATGATCTCGTTGACCTTGGCGAGCCGCTTGATCGGCGCCTGCAGCAGCATGACCGCGCCGAGGTAGGAAACGAACGTGCCGGGACTGACGATCTGCCCGCCGCCGCCGCCCAGCGCGAAAAAGATAATCACGGCGACGGCGACGCCGGCGACCAGCATGATCACCGGCACGCTGGCTGCCGATACCACCGCCTTGCGCATGGCGAATCGACGATTTCCCCGGTTGACCCTGTCGAACAATTTCTCTTCGCGGGCGTAGCCGTCGAACACCTTGACCACCTGGTGCCCCTGAAATGCCTCCTTCGCCACGTGCGTGATATCGCCCATGCTGTCCTGGATGCGCGTGCTGGTGTAGCGGAAGCGCTTGCTCAACTTGTTCACCAGGAAGGCGATAACCGGCGCCACGGCAAGGAAGATCAGCGTCAGCTCCCAGCTCAGCCAGATCAGCCAGCCGAACAGGATGATCGCCGTGAAACTGTCCTTGAAGAAAATCCTGACCGCTGTGGTCGAGGCCTGGGCAACCTGTTCGACGTCGAAGATCAGCTTGGAGACGAGTTCCGAGGTCGGATGGTTGTCGAAGTGGAACATCGGCAGGCGGATCATCCGCGCGAACATCTCGCGCCGAAGATCGAAGATCACCTTGCGACCCACCCATTGCACGCAGTATCCGTCCACGAATCCGGCCAGGCCGCGCACCACGAAAACGGCGACCAACGCGAACGGTGTCAGGCGGATGATGTCCTGGTCACGGTTGACGAAGCCTTCGTCCATGATGGGCTTGAGCAGCGCCGCGAAACTCGCCTCGGCGGCACCGCCGACGAACATGCCCACGATGCCCAGCAGGAACACCCAGCGATAGGGCCAGACATGGCGCAAAAGCCGTCGATAGATATAGCGCGGCGATACCGGTGGCGAATCGGACCGGGAGACGCGAGTCAACGGGTGGCCTGGTCGGGGGTGTTGATCGTGGCGAACGTGACCCGCGTGAGTTCAAGACGACGCGCGGCGTCCATGACGCGTACCACGAGCTCGTGAGGCGTGCGACGATCGGCGCGAATGACGACGACTGGGTTGGCGCCCTCGCCCACCGCCGCCTGAATCGCGCGATACAGCGTCTCTTCGTCGCTGTTGAGCAGCGGCTGTGCCGTCTCGTCGGATGGTCCCTTCACGGCGACCTGTTCCGCCTGGGAGATTTGCACCTCGAGCAGGGGCGTGTCCTCGGCGACCGTCGGCTCGGTGGTCGCCTCGGGCAATCGGATGGAAAGCTGGCTTTCCCGGTTGAACGTGGTGGACACCATGAAAAAGATGAGCAGCAGGAACACGACGTCGATCAACGGCGTCAGGTTGATCGCGAGGTCTTCGTCGTGGCGCTGGTAGAACTTCATGACTCGCGCTCGCCGTGGACGAACTCGAGAAATCTCAGTGCTTCCTGCTCCATGTCCACCGCCAGTTCCTCGACGCGACCGCGAAAGTAGCGATGGAACATGAGACTGGGGATGCCGACCGTGAGTCCCGCGGCGGTTGTGACCAGGGCCTGCGAAATGCCGCCGGCAAGGATCGTGGGATTGCCGACGCCCGCGGTGGTGATGGCGGCGAACACGTCGATCATGCCGATGACCGTCCCCAGCAGACCCAGCAACGGCGTGATGACGGCGATCGTGCCCAGCGCGTTCAGGTAGCGTTCGAGCTCGTGGATCACGTGACGCCCGGCTTCCTCGATGGCCTCCTTCATTACCACCCGATGCTGGTCGATGTTCACCATGCCGGCGGCGAGAATGCGCCCCAGCGGCGAACTGCGTCGAATCTCCGCGACCTTGGCGGGATCGAGCTCCTCCTCGTCGAGCAGTTTTTCAACCTGGTCCATCAGGCCGAACGGCGTGACCGCGCTTCGTTTCAGCGTCCAGAATCGCTCGATGGTGATGGCCACGGAAACCACCGAGCACAGGATGATGAGCCATACCAGCGTGCCGCCGGCTTGAATGAGTTCGAACACGTTTTCAGACCAGGGAGACCGTTGACCGCAGGGGTGCTGGGGCGAAGAAAACGCTGATTCTATCAGAGTTGGCGGACGCGTCCGCCATGCGCTCGGGCCGATTCACTCGGCCGTTCGTGACGGCTGGCTGCGCCACGGCGGCCGTGAGCGTTGACGGTAGCCCGATGCGTACACGCCGCGCGGACCGACCGACACCGACACCGCGCCGTCGAATGCCGTGTCGAACCAGGTCACGCCCCGTTCGAGGTAGCGCGCGGCGACCGATTCATGGGGGTGACCGAAGGGATTGGTGAGGCCGCGCGAGACGATTGCCACCTCGGGATCGACGGCTTCCAGCAAGGTCGCGGTCGAGGACGTCCTGCTGCCGTGGTGGGGAACCACCAGCACGTTCGCGGCAAGACCGTCGCGGTGGCGCGCGACCAGGGCTCTTTCGGCATCGTCCTCGATGTCGCCGGGCAGCAGCATGGCGCCGTAGGCGGAGGAAATTCGCAGAACGCAGGAGCGATTGTTGCTGTTCGAAGGCGAAGCATCCGGTGGCGAAAGGAACGTGAACCGCACCGCGTCGGCTACCCATTCCATTCCGTCGATGCACGCGTGCCCGGAAGCGTCATCATGCCATTCCCCGGTGTACACGGTCGCCGAGGGATGCGCGCCGGTCACCGCCGCCCTGCCCCCGGCGTGGTCACGATCCCCGTGCGACACGATCAGCACGTCCAGCGATCCGTCGCCGCCGCGCGCGATGGACGGGTTGACCACGATGTCGCCCATGTCGTACCCGGGTCCGTAGCGGATTCCGGTGTCGTAGACCAGCGTGTGGTCGCGTGTGCGAACCAGTATCGACAGTCCCTGTCCGACGTCAAGGACCGTGGCCGTGAACGCCCCCCGGGGTGGCGGCGGCAGTCCCGTCGTCGACACCAGCAGCGACAATGAGACGGGTCCGAGTGCCCGCCGCGCAACGGGGTGCGCGACACCGGCCGCGATGATCGTCACCAACAGCCATCGCAATACGTCAACCGGGTCGCAGGGCATCGACACGAATGGCCAGTTGGCACCGGTTCCCAGGGCATGCTGCATCCAGGTCGCGCATTGCGCGGCCACGCCGAGCAGCGCCGCGGCGGCATCCGGTATGCCGCTCAGCCAGGCGAATATGCCAAGCAGTGCCGGCGGCACCACCGCCAGGCTGAAATAGGGTATGGCAAAAAGGTTGAACAATGGCGAAGCTATCGCCAATTCGTCGAAGAACAAGCCGGCCATGGGTACCACCACGGCGCTCACGGCGAGTTGAACCGTGATCCAGCCGGCCACGAGCCGTCGCATACGCTCGTTGATTCGCCGCATGATCGAGGTGGAGTGGACTTGATACGGCTCCGCCCAACGTCGCGCCCGGTCGACGTAGACTATGATGGCGGCCACGGCTCCGAACGACAGCCAGAATCCAGCGCTCAAGGTGGCGAACGGGTCGATGAGGATGACCAGCGCGAGTGCGACGCAGAACGTGTGCCACCCCATGACGCGCCGTCCCAGCAGCAGCGCGACGTAGAATACCGACAGCATGATGCCGGCACGCTGCGTGGGCAGTGAGAAT
>JAUIEZ010000015.1 GCA_030429665.1 Gammaproteobacteria bacterium
CATCGTCGGCGCGCGCCTGGTGGTGGACGAGCAGTGGGAGGTCGGCCTCACGCGCGAGGAAGGCATGGCCATCGCGCGTCGCCTGGTGGCGAGCGGACAGGTGGATTTTCTCAACGTGATTCGGGGCCACATCGACACCGACGCGGGGCTCGCCGACGTCATCCCGGTGCAGGGCACGCGCTCGGCGCCGCATCTGGACTTCGCCGGCGAAGTGCGCGCCGAGACGCGTTTTCCCGTGTTCCACGCCGCGCGCATCCCCGACGTCGCCACCGCGCGCCACGCCGTGGCCGAGGGCAAGCTCGACATGGTGGGCATGACCCGCGCCCACATCGCCGACCCGCACATCGCCGCCAAGCTCGCCGCCGGCCGGGAGCACGAGATTCGTCCCTGCGTGGGCGCGACCTACTGCCTCGACCGCCTCTACGAGGGCGCCGAGGCGCTGTGCATCCACAACCCCGCCACCGGCCGCGAAGCGAGCATGCCGCACGTGGTGTCGAGGGCTTCGAGCGCGCGCCGCGTGGTGGTGGTCGGCGCCGGGCCGGCGGGACTGGAGGCGGCACGGGTCGCGGCGGAGCGGGGCCACGACGTGGTGCTCTTCGAGGCCGCCGCCGATCCCGGCGGCCAGCTTCGCCTGGCCGCGCGCAGCCGTCGGCGCGCCGAGCTGATCGGCATCGTCGACTGGCGCGTGGCGCGCTGCGAGGCGATGGGCGTCGAGTTTCGGTTCAACACGCTAGCCGAGGCGGCCGACGTGACGGGAGAGTCACCCGACGTGGTCATCGTCGCCACCGGCGGGCTGCCGAACACCGCCGTCGTCCGGCGAGGTGACGATCTCGTGGTCTCGAGCTGGGACATCCTGTCCGGAGACGTAGCGCCGGCGCGGCGCGTGCTGCTGTTCGACGATAACGGCGCGCACCCCGGCATGCAGGCCGCCGAGTTGATCGCCGAGGCCGGCTCGCGCCTGGAGATCGTCACCCCGGAGCGATACTTCGCACCGGCCGTCGGCGGGCTGAACCATGTCGCCTACGCGCGCTGTTTCCAGCGTCATGACGTGGTAATCACCATCAACCGGCGACTGCACGCGGTGGAGCGACACGACGACCACGTCGAGGCGGTGCTCGGCTCCGACTACGGCGAATTCTCCGCCACCCGCGAGGTTGATCAAGTGGTGGTGGAACACGGCACGGTGCCGCTGGACGAGCTCTACCACGAGCTGCGCGACGCCTCGCGAAACGGCGGAGAGATCGACTACGCGGCGCTCGTCGCCGGCGCGCCGCAGTCGGTAAAGAGAAACCCCGACGGCGCCTACCAGTTGTTTCGCATCGGCGACGCGGTTTCCAGCCGCAACGTTCACGCCGCCATCTACGATGCGCTGCGCCTGGTCAAGGATCTCTAGCCGCGTCGATTCGGTCCCGGCGGGGCGGGTGTGCCGGCGGCTGCGCGCGAACGCGCGCGCCCGGGCGCGGACTCACGTGCGCCGCGCCGCTTGCCGGCCGATTACGGCAGCGCCGTGATGCCGCCGTCGACGATCAGCTCGGTGCCCGTGATCCACGACGCCGCGTCGGAAAGCAGGAACAGGCAGGCGCCGGCCATGTCCGCCGTCTCGCCGACGCGCCCCAGCGGCACGTGGCCGGCGAGCGCTTCGGTCGCTCCCGGGTCGGCTTCCCAGCGTGCCTGCATCGGCGAGCGGGTGGGTCCGGGCAGCAGCGCATTGGAACGGATGCCGTGCCGGCCGAACTGTACGGCGATGGACCGCGACAACGCGATCACGCCGGCCTTGGAGGCCTGGTAGGCGTCCTGCGGCCTGTCGTCGCCGCGCAGGCATTGAATGGTGGAGAAATGCACCATGGCGCCGCCGGTGGGCCGCATCAGCGGCACCGCGGCGCGCACCGTGTGCACCACCGACTTGAGGTTCACGGTGACGATCCGGTCCCACAGGTCGAGGTCGATATCGACCAGCGAGCGATCGCGACCGAACCACAACACGCCCGCCGCGTTGACGAGACAGTCGAGCCGGCCGGATCGCGCGTACGCTTCGCGAACGGCCGCCTCCACGGCGCCGGCTTCGGTGACGTCCACCTCGACATGGTTGGCCCCGTCGGGCAGTTCCGCCGCGCGCGGCTTGACGTCCAGGGCGGTGACGTCGGCGCCGGCGGCTGCGAGGTCGCGGGCGATGCGAAGGCCGATACCCCCGCCGGCGCCGGTGACGACGGCGGAGCGGCCGGAAAAGTCCCAAACGACGTTCATGATCGACGAGTTCTCCCGCGCGTGGATGACGAGGTCGCGATTGTAGCCGGATGTCGCGCGGCATCGGTTTTCATTGCCCGGGCGGGGTGCGCCGACATCTCCATGGTGATGTGGAAGCCGCTCGCGGCGCGGAGTAGACTCGGACCGGCGCCGGCACAATCCGGGGCCATATAACGAATCGCTAAGAAGGCTGCCATGAATGACATGAACGCTACCCGCGTGTCCTGCGTCGACCTCGACGCGCTGGACCGCGACGAGGAGGGGTTCCTGCTCGATCCCGGCGACTGGCACCCCGACCTGGTCGAGGCGCTCGCCGACGAGGCGGGGATCGCGCTGACGGACGAGCACCGCGCCGTGGTCACGTTCGTTCGCGAGTACTTCGAGGAGCGCCAGGTGGTGCCCGAGGCGCGCGCCGTGTTGCGCTACATGAAGTCCGTCTGGGGCGATCAACGCGCCACCCGCCGTTATCTCTACCGATTGTTTCCGCACGGCTACGGCCAGCAGGCGTGCAAGTTGGCCGGCATGTGCAAGCCGCGCAAGCTGATGCTCGATGTCTGAGCGCGAACTCGCCGAGAAGGTACGCCGCGCCTGCGTCGAGGCGGCGATCGAGGGCTACGATTACGCGCGCATGAGCGGGCTTTGCCAGCAGGGTGCCTGGGACGTGGCGCTCGACCGCATGCGCAGCCTGGATATCGACCGTGTTCTCGCCGAGGCCGGTCAGTCGCCGTCGGCGGACCAGAACTCGATGCGGCGGCCGTCCGGGTCGAAGACGTAGAAAGTCCGCGCCCCCCAGGGGTGATTCACCGGGTTGGTCGTCGTGAAATCACCGGCGGCAAGAGCGGCGTGCGCGGCATCGGCGTCGGCCACCCGAAACGTCAGCGTAATGCCGTCCGCGCCGCCGGCCTTCAGGCTCGTTCGCCGCGCATTGGCCACGGAGAGAAAGGCGCCGCCGACCGCGAACTCGACGAACCATTCACGTTTCTCGGCGATCTCGAACCCCGGCAGCGCGGCATAGAAGGCGACGCAGTCGTCGAACCGGTCGCTGTACAGGATGGTGTTGGCGGAGAGGATGTTCATCACGGCGCGGCGAGCATACCGGATGCGGTACGCGGCCGGCAATACGACGACGACCGCGCGTGACCTGTAATTCGGCTCGTACGCGGACCCGGCGCGGCTGCGCCGGGCGAGGTTCAGGCGGCTTGCTTGAAAGCGCGGCCGATGATGTCGCCGGCGGCAGTGACGTAGTCGATGCCGATGCGGGTCGCGGCCTGCAAGTCCGCCGCGGCGGCGGAAGTCAGATCGCGAACGGCGTCGGGCTGTCGCGCCACAAAGGACTGGAACGCCTCGGCGTCGCCGATGGTGGCCATTTCGCGACAGCCGTTGAAAATCGCGTCGGAATAGCGGCGCCAGGCGCCGATCTGCAGTTCCGCGAACTTGCCCGTGTTTTCGATCACAAGTTGTTGCAGGGCCATGACCGGCTCGACCACCGTGGTCGTTTCGGTGCCGCTTGCCGGTGACGCGGGCGCCCTGCGGCTCGGCGCCTTGCGACCGGCGCGGGGGGCGGCGGCCTCCGTCTTTGCGACGGCCTTGCGGGTGATTGGCTCGATCGCTATTTCGGTCTGGGCGCTGCTTGCCGGCGACGCGGCCTTCTTGCGGGTGGCGGTCTTGCGCGCGGCACGGGGAGCGGCGGCCGCCGTCTTGCGGACGGTCTTGCTCGCGCCGTTCCGGGAAGCGGCAGCGCTCGTCGTGGATTTCTTCCTGGTGGTGCGAGTCGTGGCCATGGACGGATTACCTCTCGGTACGACGTGTCGATTCGAATGGCGGACGACTATAACAAAGCCGATTGTGCGCCGCAACAAACATCGGCATCACTCACCGGCAGGCACGAATCGGCGGCAGTGAGCCGCGACGCGCCCGAAAGAGGCACTTTGACTCGCCATCGAGGCGCCGCGCGTGGCGGCGCCTCGTGGGTAGGTTCTCGATTGGAGCGAAAGGCGCCGCCGCGTCTTTCGTGTCCGAGCGCTCGCGCGCTTGCGCGCCCTAGCTCTTGACGGCTTCCTTGAGGGACTTCAGCGCGGTGACGCGAACCGTGGTGCTCGCCGGCTTGGCTGCGATCTTGATTTCCTCGCCCGTGGCCGGATTGCGACCCATGCGTGCCTTGCGTGCGGGCTTCTTGACACGGCGGATCTTCACGCCGGTTTCGGGAATCGTGAACTCGCCGGAACCACGCTTGCGCATGTGTCCCTGCACCAGGTCTCCGAGGGCGGAGAGCACGGCGCCGACGTCTTTCTTGGTGAGGCCGGTGGAGTCCGCAATGGATTGCACCACCTGCGTCTTGGTTTGCTTGCTGGCAACTGCCGGCGCCTTCCTCGTGGCAACTTTCTTGGAAGTCGTTTTCTTTTTCACGGCCATAGGTAGTTAAACCCCTTGTTGAACGAATAATGTATGTAACGGGCGAGCCGCGAAAATATCACACCCCCATGGGCTTGTATATCGTTTCACCAGCATATTTATTGACGAAACGCATTTCGCGTGTTTGCGATCAACGTTTTTCGACGATTCATTCAAGGCGTGTGTAACGAAGGTGTCGCGCAGGATTAATCGCCGTGGTCGATAACGAGACGAAAGCCGTGTAACGTGAGCCGGCGCGAAGCCTTCGCGCACCCCGTTAACGCCCGATCGGCATGCCGGGAGATTCAGTGCGCGGAACGCTTGCGGCGGTGCCCTATCGACGCACGTTATTTGTCGATCTATCCTCGATAGCTGCCGCGAAGGTCAAGTTGCCGAACACGGCTCGACAGTCGCCGACGACCACGACTGCGTCTTGCCGCGGTCCGCATGTCTCGCCGGTGGATTGTCGGCGATGGCGAACGCCGGTGATCCATCGTGGTGGTTCGTCGCTCGACGTCGGGCCGTGACGCGTGCCGACCTTCGCCCGCCTGCCGTCCATTGCGAGGTGCATTGGCCATCGCCTTCGCGGCATCGCGGTTATCGGGCGAGACGCGCGACAACAGCAGGGCCGGATGTATTCCCTTTGGAGTATGGGAATGCCCTCGGTGCACCCTAATATACTTGACCAATTTAGTGAGGAATTGGTAGCATAGTTCCCGATGAAAACGGTTGGTTTTTTGCGACGCAGCACCCAGCTCCCGGTACTGCGAGGCCGCGCCATCCGGCACACGTTTTCTTCGCAGGGCGGTGTACGACGCCACGACGCCGCCATCGGAACATCGAATAGACGGGCTGATCATCATGCGACTGACTACCAAGGGCCGATATGCCGTGACCGCCATGCTTGACCTGGCGATCAACCAGCACGCCAAGCCGGTTACGCTGCACGACATCGCATCGAACCAGGAAATTTCCCTTTCCTACCTCGAGCAACTCTTCGCCCGGTTGCGCAAGAGCGGCCTCGTCAAGGGCACGCGAGGGCCCGGCGGCGGATACCGCCTGGCGCGCCAGCCCGGTGAGATTTCCATTGCGGACATCATCGTGTCGGTGGATGAGAAGATCGATATCACCCGATGCGGTGGCCGCGAGAATTGCCGTGACGGCGAGCGCTGTCTCACGCACGAGTTGTGGAGCGACCTGAGCGAGAAGATTTTCCATTTTCTCGACGACATCACCCTCGGCGAACTGATCGATCGCGAGCGCGTGCGCGAGTGCGACCGGACGGACGCGCCGTACGAGCCCCGAAGCACCCACGTGGTGTTCGGATCGAAGGCCGAGGTAGGCAACCGGACCGGCACGTGATCGCGCGATCAGCCGAACCGCGACGCGCGAAATTCTCCTAACCGAACAGATACGACCATGGCAAAGACCGCGACCGAACTCGACACCCTGGTGCGACGCGAATACAAGGAGGGCTTTTACACCGACATCGAGTCGGACACGTTTCCCCCCGGTCTCGACGAGGACGTCGTTCGCGCGCTGTCGGCCAAGAAGGGCGAACCCGGGTTCATGACCGAATGGCGACTTGAGGCCTTCCGGCGCTGGCAGCAATTGACGGAGCCCTCCTGGGCGCACGTGCATTACCCCAAGATCGATTTCCAGGCGATCAGTTACTACTCGGCGCCCAAGCGTCCTGAAGACGGCCCGCAAAGCCTCGACGAGGTCGACCCCAAGCTGCTCGAGACCTACGAGAAACTCGGCATCCCCATCGAGGAGCAGAAGATGCTTGCCGGGGTGGCCGTGGACGCGGTGTTCGACAGCGTGTCGGTGGCGACCACGTTCAAGAAAACCCTGAGCGACGCCGGCGTCATTTTCTGCCCGATCTCCGAGGCCGTGCACGAGCATCCCGAGCTCGTCAAGCAATACCTGGGCTCGGTGGTGCCGCCCACGGACAACTACTATGCATCGCTCAACTCGGCGGTGTTCAGCGACGGCTCCTTCGTCTACGTTCCCAAGGGCGTGCGTTGCCCGATGGAGCTGTCCACCTATTTTCGTATCAACGCCATGAACACCGGGCAGTTCGAGCGCACCCTGATCATCGCCGACGAGGGCAGCTACGTGAGCTACCTGGAAGGCTGCACCGCGCCCATGCGCGACGAGAACCAGCTTCACGCGGCGGTGGTCGAGCTGGTCGCCATGAAGGACGCGCAGATCAAGTATTCGACGGTGCAGAACTGGTATCCGGGTGACGAGGAAGGTCGCGGCGGCATCTACAACTTCGTCACCAAGCGGGGCGCCTGCCGCGGCGAGAATGCAAAGATTTCCTGGACCCAGGTGGAAACCGGTTCGGCCATCACCTGGAAGTATCCGAGCGTGATCCTGGAAGGCGACAATTCCATCGGCGAGTTCTACTCCGTGGCGCTGACCAACAACATGCAGCAGGCCGATACCGGCACAAAGATGGTGCACATCGGCAAAAACACGTCCAGCACCATCGTTTCCAAGGGCATCTCCGCAGGCCGCGGACAGCAGTCCTACCGCGGGCTCGTGAAGGCGCTGAAGAGTGCGGAGAATGCGCGTAACTACTCGCAGTGCGATTCACTGCTGATGGGCGACAAGTGCGGCGCGCACACGTTTCCGTACATCGAGATCAAGAACCCCACGGCCACCGTGGAGCACGAGGCGACCACTTCGCGCATCGGCGAGGACCAGTTGTTCTACTGTCGCCAGCGTGGCCTGTCCGAGGAGGACGCCGTGTCGATGATCGTCAACGGTTTTTGCAAGGAGGTGTTCAAGGAACTCCCCATGGAGTTCGCCGTCGAGGCGCAAAAGCTCCTTGGCATCAGCCTGGAGGGCGCGGTCGGCTGAACCCCGACGCCGCTCGATAGCCGGCGTCCCGACGGGCGGCACGACGCCCGGGGGGCTGCCTGAAAGGTTAACCAAAGCAACGAAACGCGAATTCATCATGTTGAGCATCAAGAATCTTCACGCCAGCGTGGCGGGCAAGCCCATCCTCAAGGGCATCGACCTGGAGGTGGCCGCCGGCGAGGTGCACGCCATCATGGGGCCGAACGGCTCGGGCAAGAGCACGCTCGCGAACGTCCTGGCCGGCCGGGACTTCGTCGAAGTGACGGAGGGCACGGTCACCTACCAGGGCGCCAACCTGCTCGATCTCGAACCCGAGGAGCGCGCCCGCGAGGGTGTCTTCCTCGCATTCCAGTACCCGGTGGAAATTCCCGGCGTGAGCAACATCTACCTGCTCAAGGCGGCGGTCAACGCGATTCGCAAGCACCGCGGCGCGGAAGAGCTCGACGCCATGGGTTTCCTCAAGCTGGTGCGCGAGAAACTCAAGCTGGTCGAGATGCGCGACGAATTCCTGCACCGATCCGTGAACGAGGGTTTCTCCGGCGGCGAGAAGAAACGCAACGAGATCCTGCAGATGGCAATGCTGGAACCGACGCTGGCGATTCTCGACGAGACCGACTCGGGTCTGGATATCGACGCGCTCAAGATCGTCGCCTCGGGCGTCAACGCGCTGCGCAGCCCGGAACGGTCGATGATCGTCGTCACGCACTACCAGCGACTGCTCGACTACATCGTGCCCGACAGGGTTCACGTGCTGGCGGGCGGCAAGGTGGTGCGTTCCGGCGACAAGGACCTGGCCCTCGAACTCGAGGCGCACGGTTATAGCTGGATCGAGAAGGAACCGGCCCAGGCAGCGGCGGGATAGTGGCGATGGGCGTGAAGTTGAACACCGATAACCCGATCGAGTCGTTCGAGGCGCTGGCCGCCGATCGCGTGGGTCGCGATCTCGAATGGCTGGAGAGTTACCGGGCGCGCGGGCAAGAGCAGTTTCGCAGCGTGGGCTTGCCCACCTTGCGCAACGAGGACTGGAAGTACACCGACGTACGGCCCATTACCCGGCACGATTACCGGCTCGCCGGTTACGGCGACGCCGCGCCCGCGGACGAGAAGCCGGTCACGGTACCGTCGGTCGAAGGCCTCGACGCCATTCGGCTGGTGGTGGTCGACGGTCGCGTGAACAGGGCCTTGTCCGATATCGACGCGTTGCCCGACGGCGTCACGCTGGGTGCGCTGACGGATGCGATCCGCGACGAGCCGGAAGCGGTCAAGCCGTGGCTGGGCGCGGCGCTGCCGGAATCCGGGCACGGTTTTTCCGCGCTCAACGACGCCTTCGTCAACGACGGCGCGTGGCTTCGCGTGGCCGACGGCGTCGCGCTCGAGCGGCCGATCGAGATCGTGTTCGTGGTCAACGCCGATGGGCAGGCGCCGCTGGTGCAGCCGCGTAACCTGGTGGTGGCGGGCGAGGGCGCGAAGGTGGAGGTGATCGAGCGCTACTGCGGCGACGACGCCGGTCCCTACCTGAGCAACGTCATCACCGAGATGTTCCTGGCGCCGCGCGCCGAGATCCAGTTCACCCGGTTGCAGGAAGAAGGCGCGCGCGCGGGGCACGTGGGCGGACTGTTCGTTCGCCAGCGCGCCGACAGCCGCTGCACGCTCAATACCGTTTCGCTGGACGGCCTGGTGGTTCGCAACGACCTGCGCGTGTTCCTCGACGAACCCGGCGCCGAATGCCACCTGAACGGCCTTGCGCTGGGCACGTCGCGCCAGCACGTCGACAACCACACCACGGTGGAGCATCGGGTGGAGCACTGCACCAGCCGCGAGCTTTACAAGTCGGTCCTGGACGGCCGCGCGCGCTCCGTGTTCCATGGGCGCATCATCGTCCACGAGGGGGCGCAGAAAACCGACTCGGAGCAGCGGAACGAGAACCTGCTGCTGTCGCGCGACGCGGAGGTCGATACCAAGCCGCAACTGGAAATCTACGCCGACGACGTGAAGTGCTCCCACGGCGCGACCGTCGGCCAACTCGACGAGGATGCGGTGTTCTACCTGCGCTCGCGCGGCGTGAGCGAGACCGAGGCGCGGGCATTGCTGACCATCGCCTTCGCCGATTCCGCGGTGCTTGGCATCGGCGACGAGGCGCTGCGCGCCCATGTCGATCGCCGCATCCGCGACAAACTCAACCGCGAGACCTGACGGTTCGCGACTTCCCAGGGAACGTCATGCCACAGTTCGTCCAAGAAGACACCACCGGGATCAATCCACCGCGGATCGACATCGACGCCGTGCGCGCCGCCTTTCCGATTCTTGACCAGGAAGTAAAGGGCAAGCCGCTCGTCTATCTCGACAGCGCCGCCAGCTCGCAGAAACCCGTATCGGTCATTGACGCGATCGCGGAATACTACCGCAGGGATCACGCCAACGTGCACCGCGGCGTGCATACGCTGAGCGAGCGCGCCACCGACGCCTACGAGGGCGCTCGCGAGCGCTGCCGCGCGTTCCTCGGCGCCGCCGGCACCACCGAGATCGTGTTCACGCGCGGCACCACCGAAAGCATCAACCTGGTGGCGGCGAGCTTCGGCGAAACCTTCGTCAAGCCGGGCGACGTGATCCTCGTCACCGAGATGGAGCACCACTCCAACATCGTCCCCTGGCAGATGCTGTGCCAACGGCACGGCGCGACCCTGGCGGTGGCGCCGATGACCGACGCCGGCGAAATGGATCTCGAGGCCTTCGACCGGCAGCTCGACCGGCAACCCGTGCTGGTCGCCATTACCCACGTATCCAATGCGCTCGGTACGGTGAACCCGGTGGCCGCGCTGGTGCGGCGCGCCCGCGACGCCGGCGCGAAGGTGTTGGTCGACGGCGCCCAGGCGGTGCCCCACCTGTCCGTCGACGTCAAGGCGCTGGACTGCGACTTCTACGCCTTCTCCGGGCACAAGGTGTACGCGCCCACGGGCATCGGCGTGCTGTACGGGCGCGAGTCGCTGCTCGAGGCCATGAACCCCTGGCAGGGCGGCGGGGAGATGATCCGCGAAGTGACCTTCGATCACACCGAGTACAACGTGCTGCCGCACAAGTTCGAGGCCGGCACGCCCAACGTGTCCGGCGCGGTGGGACTGAAGGCGGCCATCGACTTCGTCGATGACATCGGCCTGCGCAACATCGCCGCGCACGAATCGGACCTGTTGCGATACGCGACCGCGAAGGCCGCCGAGCGCGAGTGGTTTCGCGTCGTCGGGCAGGCGGCCGCCAAGGCCGGCGTGTTGTCGTTCGATATCGAGGGGGCGCACCCGAACGACGTCGGCATGATGCTCGACGCCGAGGGCATCGCGGTTCGCGCCGGCCACCATTGCGCCATGCCGGTCATGCAGCATTTCGACCTGCCCGCCACGGTGCGGGCGTCGCTGGGCGTATACAACACCCGCGAGGAGATCGACAAGCTGTTCGCCTCGATCGACAAGATTCGCGATCTGCTCGTATAGGCGAGCCGTATCGAACTGCCACAGAGAGTAGAGATGAACGAGATCGAACCACGGGAAGACGAACTGCCGGTCAACCAGTTCAATCACCGCAGCAACGAGCTGTCCGGCCACGAATCCCTGCACGAGCGAGTCGTCGAAGCGCTCAAGGAGATCTACGATCCGGAGATCCCGGTAAACATCTACGATCTCGGCCTGGTCTACACCATCGACATCGACGAGGACGCCAAGGTATACATCGAGATGACGCTCACCGCGCCCGGTTGCCCGGTGGCCCAGACCTTCCCCGGTACGGTCGCCGCGGAAGTCAACGGGGTGGAGGGCGTTGCCGACACGCATGTCGAACTGATCTGGGATCCGCCCTGGACGCCCGAACGCATGACGGAGGCGGCGAAGCTCGAACTGGGGTTCTTCTGATGAGTGAATGGGTGGATGTCGAGGCCGTCGACGCCCTGCCGCCCGGCGAGGTCAAGGTGGTCGACGTGGACGGCGTGATGGTCGCCGTTTTCAATATCGATGGCGACTTCTACGCCATCGAGGACGTGTGCACTCACGACGGCGCGGAAATCGCGAGCGGCTGTCTCGTTGGTGACGAGATCGAGTGTCCGCGACACGGCGCCCGCTTCAACGTGCGCACCGGCGCGGTGTTGAGCGCGCCCGCCTACGAGGACCTGGAAACGTTCGAAACCCGGGTCGAGAACCACACCGTCCAGGTGCGCGACAGCCGCTGGGACTGACCCGCGCGCGGCGTGCCGCGCGTTCTTCCAGCGGTCGCGAGCGCCGTTACCTTTCTACCGCTCGTCGTCGAAGTAAGGGTGCAGCAGGTTGCGCTCGACCATTTCGTGCACGACGACGTCGGGTTTCAACTGCTCCACCAGGTCGAGGTCCGGACCGATCCCGGGCAGGCCGCGGTGCCACACGAAGTCGGCCTGCGAGAAACTCTCCGCCAGCAGCGACTTGAACCTCGCCCCGAAGAAGGAGTCGTGCAGCGCCAGCACGCTGGGCAGGTCGTCTTCCTCGTGGCGAAAACGTTCGGGCGGTCGCAGCGGACCGCGGGCGCGGTCGGGCAGTTCGTTGCCGAGCGAGCGTGCCCGGGGCGCCAGCGGCGCCAGCGTCGTCGCCTGCTCGCGATGCTCGCTCACGCGGCCCAGCATGTGCGACAACCCCCAGCCGCTGCCTTTCATGGGGTCGATACGCATCGCGCCGTCGTCGATGGCGTCGGGCAGGTCGCGTCCCAGGCGCTCCTCGACGGCGGCGAGGAGCGCACGGTAGCCGATCACGGCGCCGGTCGCGTCCCAGTGCGTGTCGGTGAGGTGCCACAACTGCTCGCCACGGGCGGCGTGCGCCGAGAATACCTCGTCGAGATCCAGCATCGTCACGTCCGTCCGCGTCGACAGCGCGGCGGCGAGTTGTTGCAGGCGCCGCGGTCCCCGTTCGCAGCGAACGCGCGGCGGCAGGTGCCGCTCGCCGTGCACCGACTGCTTGTTCGGCACGATCATCAGCACGTAGTGCGCGCCGAGCGCTTCGACCCGGCGCCGGTTTTCCTCTATCGCCCACACCCACCGGTCAAGCTGTGATTCGCTGAAGGGATTGCGTCCGCACAGGTCGGCGGGCAGGGGCAGGCGTTGGGGATAGTCGACGGTGTCGCGCAGCAGGAACAGCCACCCGTCGCGTCCGCTGAGCACGCTGTCGGCGGAATCCAGCAGGTCCTGGTTGACGGCGCGGTAGCTGCTGACCAAGGTGCCGCGCAGTCCCATGTGGTCGGCGAACCAGTCCTCGAATCCCGGACCGAAGGCTCGCCACGACGCCTTGCTGCCGCCCAGGGTCGGGAAGGGGGCGAGGTTGCGGTTCTCGTCGATGTCGGGGTCCTCGACGATGCCGGTGACCATGTCCAGCGCGGGCAGCGTCAACGCGGCCAGGAAAACCACGGCCAGGATGATGTCGAGAGTTTGCCGGCGCATCGTCGTCAGAAACGGAAGTAGATGAACGGATTGTAGGACTGGGCGCTCACGTAGATCATCGACAGGCCCAACGCGCCGGTTAGCGCGATGTCGCGGAGCACCGCCGGCGCCGCGCGGAGGACGGTATTCCCGTCGCGCGCGTCGTCGCCGATTGTCGTCAGTCGCGGCACGCACACCAGCACGATGCCGGCGAGAAGCGCCAGCAGCGTTTCACGATCCAGGTAGAGCAGCACGTATCCGTCGCTGCGTCGTGGCGCGAATCCCGCCATGGCGCCGAGGTAGTCGATCGCCGTTGACAGGTCCTCGGCGCGGAAGAAAACCCAGCCGATCATCACCACCAGCACGAGGTAGGCGTGGCGCGCAGCCGCCGGTAGGCGCGCGACGAAACGGCCGACGGCGCCGCGTTCGGCCACCAGGAAGGCGCCGTGGTAGAGCCCCCAGACGGCGAAGTTCCACGCCGCGCCGTGCCACAGGCCGCAAAGCAGGAACACCGCCAGCAGGTTGGCGTGGGTGCGCAGGGCGCCGTGCCGGCTGCCCCCCAGCGGGATGTACAGGTAGTCGCGAAACCACCGCGACAGCGACATGTGCCAGCGCCGCCAGAACTCGCGCACCGATTGCGAGAGATAAGGGTGGTCGAAGTTTTCCGGGAAGCGAAAGCCGAACATGCGGCCCAACCCGATGGCCATGTCCGAGTAGCCCGAGAAATCGAAGTAGATTTGCAGCGTGTAACAAGCGATGCCGAGCCAGGCGAGCGCCGGGTCGAGACCTGCGGACGGGTGCGCAAAGATCTCGTCCGCGCATTGACCGAGCACGTTCGCGATCAACACCTTCTTCGCCAGCCCGACGATGAAGCGGCGCGCGCCGTGGGAAAAACCTGCCAGGGTCATCGCGCGATGGGTGAGTTGCGCGGCGATGTCCTCGTAGCGAACGATGGGGCCGGCAATCAGTTGCGGAAACAGGGCGATGTAAAGACCCACCTCCAGCACGCTTTGCTGGGCCGGCACCCGGCGACGGTAGATGTCGACCACGTAGGAGATCGCCTGGAAGGTGAAAAAGGAGATGCCCAGCGGCAAGTGCACGTCGGCGGACGGACCGCCCTGCATTCCCAGCGCCGTCATCAACGCGGCGATGTTCTGCGCCAGGAAGCCCGCGTACTTGTAGTAGCCGAGCAGCAGCAGGTTGATGCCTACCGCGAGCCACAGCCAGGCGCGCCGCCGGCCGCCGGCGGCGCGGTCGATGCGACGGCCCAGCGTCGCGTTGCAGGCGATGGAGACCAGCAGCACCAGCACGTAGTGCAGTTCGCCCCAGGCGTAGAAGAACAGGCTGGCTGCCAGAAGCCACAGGTTCTTCCACCGCAGCGTCGGCATCAGCAGGTAACCGCCCAGCACGGCGGGCAGGAACAGGAACAGGAATATCGTCGAGGAAAAAACCATGGCTAGCGTGCTGTCCCGCGAATTACGTCGCTGATCGAGCGACCTCGGCGCGCCCCGGCGCCGTCGCGGCGACCCGCCACATGGCCCGATACGTTTGGCCGGCGCGTGGTGCCCGGTGTCGCCACGGTCGCGCGATTCTCGCGCAGTATGCTCGCGGGACAGGACACCGGGACGTCGCGACGGCCCGCGGCGCCGCGCGCCGGTTCGCTCGACCGGCGTGGCGCCGACTGCGGCGTATACCGCCTATGGTGATCGGTCGTCAAGTTCGGCATAATGCTGGCCCCCTCGAGACCCCCTGATTCCGAGATGCCCGGCAAGGTTTACATCAAGACGTTCGGCTGCCAGATGAACGAGTACGACTCGGCCCGCATGGCCGACCTGCTCGCCGAGAGCCACGGCCTCGCGCGCGTGGACGAACCGGAAGGCGCCGACGTGCTGCTGCTCAATACCTGCTCGGTGCGGGAAAAAGCCCAGGAGAAGGTCTTTTCGGCGTTGGGCCGCTGGAGGCCCTGGAAGGAGGCCAACCCGGACCTGGTGATCGGCGTGGGCGGCTGCGTGGCGAGCCAGGAGGGCGAGGCGATCCGCGCGCGCGCGCCGTACGTGGACCTCGTCTTTGGGCCCCAGACCTATCATCGCCTGCCCGCCATGCTCGACGACGTCTATGGTTCGCGCACGCCGCGCGTGGACGTGAGCTTCCCCGAGATCGAGAAGTTCGACAACCTGCCGGCGCCGCGGGTCGAGGGGGTCAAGGCCTTCGTGTCCGTGATGGAGGGTTGCAGCAAGTACTGCAGTTTCTGCGTCGTGCCCTACACGCGCGGCGAGGAGTTCAGCCGCCCGTTCGACGACGTCGTCGCCGAAGTGTTCGATCTCGCCGCCGGCGGCGTGCGTGAAGTCAACCTGCTGGGGCAGAACGTCAACGCCTACCGGGGCGCCACCCACGACGGCGGCGTCGCCGACCTCGCCACGCTGATCCGCTACGCGGCCCATGTCGACGGCATCGAGCGTATTCGCTACACGACCTCGCACCCGCACGATTTCACGCCGGCGCTGGTCGAAGTCTACCGCGACGTTCCCAAGCTGGTGTCTCACCTGCACCTGCCGGTGCAAAGCGGGTCGGATCGTATCCTCGCGCAGATGAAGCGCAACTACACCGCTGCCGAATACGTCGAACTCATCGACGCCATCCGCGACGCGCGGCCCGGCATCAGCCTGTCGTCGGACTTCATCATCGGTTTCCCCGGCGAGACCGAGCGAGATTTTCTCGATACCATGGATCTCGTCGCGCGCGTGGGGTTCGACCAGTCGTTCAGCTTCATCTACAGCCCGCGCCCCGGCACGCCGGCGGCGTTTCTCGAAGATGACGTTCCGATGACGGAAAAGAAGCGACGCCTGGAACACTTGCAATCCGTTATCAACGCGAATGCTGCGCGTATCGGCGCCGCCATGGTGGGTACCGTGGAACGTATCCTGGTGGAAGGTCCCTCGCGCAAGGGCGCCGACCAGCTTGGCGGGCGTACCGAGAACAATCGCGTCGTCAATTTCCACGGTGAGCGCGAACTCGTCGGCCGGATGGTGGACGTGCGCATCACCGAGGCGCTGCCCAATTCGCTGCGCGGTGAACTCGACACGACGTCCCGGCTGCGCGCCGCCGCGATGTGACGCAAATCGCTTGCCATCGTTGCCGGTTCTGAATAGACTGATAACCGGTTTATCGAACAAAGCAAGTTTTGCACGAACCGAAAAGCCTAGCTTTCCACCCTGATCTCCACTCCACAGGGTCGCGCCCGGAAAGTCGAGCGGGCGCCAGACGCCGCGGATACTCGAGTTGAAGGCCCAGTCCGCACCGACGTCGTTCCACCTGATCCCCGAAGACAACCAGCGCCTTGCCGGCCTGTGCGGCGAGTTCGGCGCGAACCTGAAGATTGTCGAGGAACGGCTGGGTGTGCGCATTTCCCACCGAGGCAACCTGTTCTACATCGATGGCCGGTCCAAGGACGTGCAGTTCGCCGAACGTGTCATCAGGGACCTGTACGATGAGACGGGAAGTTCCACCAACCTTTCCAGAGAGGACGTTCACTTGGCGATGACCCGATCCCCGGATGCCGTGGCTCCCGTGGCCTCCGAACGCGATGTCGTGCTCAAGGTCGGCAAGACCAGCGTTCGTGCGATGAATCCGCACCAGCGCGAGTACATCAACAACATCATGTCCCATGACGTGAACTTCGGTGTGGGGCCGGCCGGCACGGGCAAGACGTACCTCGCGGTGGCCTGCGCCGTCATGGCATTGTCGCAGGGGGAAATCGATCGCATCATCCTGGTGCGCCCGGCCGTGGAGGCCGGCGAGCGGCTCGGGTTTCTCCCGGGAGACATCGGGCAGAAGGTCGACCCCTACGTGCGGCCGCTGTACGATGCGCTCTACGAGATGCTCGGCTTTGAACGCGTGGGCAAGCTGATCGAGCGCGGCGTGATCGAACTGGCGCCGCTTGCCTACATGCGCGGGCGCACGCTCAACGACGCCTTCATCATCCTCGACGAGGCACAGAACACGACCCGCGAACAGATGAAAATGTTCCTCACGCGCATCGGCTTCGACTCGCGGGCCGTCATCACCGGCGATCCGTCGCAGGTCGATTTGCCTTCGAGAAGTTCTTCCGGGCTGGTGCACGCGCTCGGCCTGCTCGACGGCATGGAGGGCATCAGCGTGATGCGGTTCAAGTCCCGCGACGTCGTGCGACACCGGCTGGTGCAGCGAATCGTCGATGCCTACGAGGCGGAGCAACGGCAGCAGGAACCGGACGAATGAAATTCGCTCGACCAACCGGCTATCGAACCGGCCGCCCTTGAATTGGAAATCCACGTTCAAAACGACGCCGGCAACGTCGACGTGCCGGATTCCAATCTCGTCCGGGCCTGCGTCGAGGCGGTTCTGCGTCGATGCGGGTCCGGGCGTGACGAAGTCGCCGTTCGCTTCGTCGACGCCGAGGAGATGCGCGAGACGAACCTGAAGTTCCGGGGCAAGGACAAGCCGACCAACGTACTGTCATTCGTCTTCGAGGACCCGCCGCCCACCACGACACGGATCCTTGGCGACATCATCGTCTGCCCGCAGGTCGTTCACGACGAGTCCGCGCAACAGGGCAAGCGCAGCGACGCGCATTTCGCCCACATGATTATCCACGGCGCCCTGCACCTGGTCGGCTTCGATCACGAGACCGACGAACAGGCCGCCGCGATGGAACCGATCGAAATCGAGCTGCTGGGCGCGCTCGGATACGACAATCCGTACTGAGTCCTTCGATGTTCGGCATTCGGCCATGAGCGGCGACGGTCATTTTTCCCTCGACAAGTTCACCCGGCTGTATCGGCAGGTCACCGGCCGCGGCCTGACCCGCGAGGACCTGTTCGACGCGCTCGATCGCGCCCAGCGCCAGGGCCTGTTCGAACAGGACACGCTGGACACCATCGAACGCGTGGTGCAGGTTTCAGAGCTTCGCGTGCGCGACATCATGATCCCGCGGGCGCGCATGGTGGTGATCAACAAGACCCAGACGCCGGAAGAAATCCTGCCGCTGATCATCGGCTCGGCCCACTCCCGTTTTCCGGTGGTCGACACGGATCGCGACCGTGTCGTCGGCATCCTGCTCGCCAAGGACCTGCTGCGCTATTTCCATGACCCGGACGAGACGTTTTCGTGGCGGGACATGCTTCGGCCCGCGGTGCTGGTGCCGGAGAGCAAGCGGCTGAACGTGCTGCTGGTGGAGTTTCGGGAGAGCCGCAACCACATGGCCATCGTGGTGGACGAGTACGGCGGTATCGCCGGGCTCATCACCATCGAGGACGTTCTCGAGCAGATCGTCGGCGAAATCGAGGACGAGCACGATATCAACGAGGAAGCCGGGATGGTCATGCGTCGCGGCGAGAACGAGTACGTGGTCAAGGCGGTGATCGAGCTGGAGGATTTCAACGAACTGCTCGGCACGAATCTGGACGAGGACGAGTACCATACCCTCGGCGGCGCGGTCGTCAGCCGATTCGAGCGCGTGCCGCAGCGAGGAGAGAAGATCCGTTTCGCCGGCCTGGAGTTCGAGGTGCTCAATGCCGACAGCCGCCGCGTGCACCTGATCCGGGTGCGCCGCCTGCCCGAGACCGCGGCGCAAGGCGAGCCCCGCGCGCAGTGAGGAAGCTGGTTTCGCGCTACCCCGTCGCGACGGCGCTGACGGCGGGGATGCTGTCCCCGTTCGCCTTCGCGCCGTTCGATCTTTTCATCCTGGCCCCGCTGGGGCTCGCGTGCCTGTTCGTGGCATGGCTCGACCTGCCGCGGCGTCGCCGCGCGCTTGCCGGCTTTGCCTACGGCATGGGCCTGTTCGGCGTGGGCGTGTCGTGGGTCTATGTCAGCCTGCACGAGTTCGGCAACATGCCGCTGCCGATGGCCGTGGCCTGCGTCGCCGGGTTCGTGGCGCTGTTGTCGCTGTATCCCGCACTCGCCGGTTGGCTCAGCGGCTTCGCGGCGCCGCCGGGCCGCGCGCTGCCGCTGCTGGTGACGTTTCCGGCACTGTGGGTGGCCGGCGAATTCGCGCGCAACCATCTGCTGACCGGGTTCTCCTGGCTGCAGTCGGGGTACAGCCAGGTCGGCACCTACATGGCGCCGTGGGGCGCGCTGGCGGGCGTGCATGGCGTCAGCCTGCTGACCGCGCTGAGCGCCGGCCTGATCGCCTGCGCGGCGGTACGGGCCGGCGGCCGGCGGATGCCGTGGCTGGTGCTGTTGCTGCTGCCCTACGTGACGGGCTACGCCGTCGCGCGCATCGAGTGGACGCGCCCGGCGGGCGAACCGGTCGCCGCGGCGCTGGTGCAGGGCAACGTGCCGTTGTCGACCAAGTGGAACTTCGACGAGGCCACCCGCGTGGCGCGGCGTTATCTCGAACTCAGCCGCGAGGCGGGCGACGTGGACGTGATCATCTGGCCCGAGTCGCCGCTGCCGTTTTTCATCGACCAGATGGGCGAGCGGTTCTACGACGAGGTGGTCGCGCTGCCCGCGCCGCTGCTGGCCGGGTTCCTCGAGCGGCGTCCGACCGGCGACGAGGGTTTTTCGTATCACAACAGCGCCGTGCTGTTCGTCGACCCGGTGCACGTCTATCGCAAGCGACACCTCGTGCCGTTCGGAGAGTACACCCCGTTGCCGTGGCTGTTCGAACCGCTGGTGTCGTTCTTCGAAGTGCCCATGTCGGTGCTTTCTCCGTGGAACGACGTACAGGAACCCATGCCCGTCGCCGGGCGCATGGCCGGCGTGACGATCTGCTACGAGGATGCCTTCCCGGGCGACGTGCGACGCTTCGCCGCGGACTCCCAGTTCCTGGTCAACATCACCGAGGACGCGTGGTTCGGTGATTCACTCGCCTCGAGGCAACGCCTGCAGATGGCGCAGATGCGCACCATCGAGACCGCGCGGCCCATGTTTCGCGCAAGCAACACGGGCGGGGCGACGCTGATCGACCACCGCGGCGCGGTGCGCGCCGTTTCGCCGCGCAATACCGAGTACGTGCTGGAAGGTTCGCTACAGCCTCGCGCTGGATCGACGCCGTACGTGCGCTTCGGGGACTGGCCGGTGCTGTCGGTATTGGCGGCGATGCTGCTCGCGGGACCGGCTATCGGATGGCGCGGGCGAGCGCATGGAGAATCCGCCTGACGCCGGCGCAAGGCGGCACCGGCATCGACGCCGCCCGCGTCAAAACAGGAACAGCGCCGCGAGACCGAGCACCGAGAAAAAGCCCACCACGTCGGTGACCGTGGTCAGCGCCACGCCGCCCGCCAGGGCGGGGTCGATGCCCAGTTTCTCCAGCAGCATGGGCAGCAGCACACCGGCGGCGGCGGCGGCGATGAGGTTGACGATCATGGCCAGCGCGATCAGCAGCCCGAGTTCGATGTTGCTGAACCACAATGCCGCGACCACCGCGACGGTCAGTCCCCAGATCAGGCCGTTGAGGCTGCCGACCAGGAACTCCTTGCGCAGGATCACCAACGAGTTCGCGCGGCTGATCGTGCGCGTGGCCAGTCCCCGCACCACCATGGTCAGGGTTTGCGTGCCGGCATTGCCGCCCATGCTGGCGACGATGGGCATGAGCACCGCCAGCGCCACCATTTTCTCGATGGTGCTCTCGAACAGTCCGATAACGAACGAGGCGATGAATGCCGTGATCAGGTTGACGCCCAGCCACAGCGCCCGCTTTCGCGTGCTTTGCGCCACCGGTTGGAAAATATCGTCCTCCTCGTCGAGACCGGCGCGCGCCATCAGGTTGCGATCGGCGCTTTCCTGGATGACGTCGACCACGTCGTCGATGGTGATGCGGCCGAGCAGGGCGCCGTCGTCGTCGACGACGGCGGCGGAGATCAGGTTGTAGCGCTGGAAGGCGTCCGCCACGTCGCTTGCCGGCGTGAGCGGCTTGAACATGACCGGCGTCTTGTTGCACACCGCATCCACCTTCAGGTCGGGATCGCCGGTGAGCAGCGTGGACAGGTACAGCGTGCCGGTCAGGTGGTTCTGCCGGTCCACCACGAACAGCTTGTCGGTGTACTCCGGCAGTTCGGACTTCAGGCGCAGGTAGCGCTGAACCACGGCCAGCGATATGTCCGCCCGCGCCGTGACCGTGTCCACGTTCATCAGGCCGCCCGCGGTGTCCTCGGGGTAGGAGATCAGCGCGTCGAGGTCGTGACGGGATTCCTTGTCGACGGCATAGAGGATATCGGCGATGACCGCATCCGGCAGCAGCGGGATGAGGTCGGCGATATCGTCCATGTCCAGCATCTGCACGGCGCGCGAGAGCTCGCCGGGATCCATGTCGGCGACCAGGTCGCGGGCGACGCCCTCGGCGACTTCGGCGAGTACCTCGCCGAGCTTGGATACGTCGATGGAACGCCACACCTGCGGGCGATGTTCGGGCGGCAGTCCTTCGAGCAGGTCGGCGATATCGGCGGGATGAAGCTGGCCGACGATGTTCTGCAGCTCGTCGTCGTAGCCCTCCTCGATCGCGGAGAGGACGAGGTCCTGAATGTCCGACTGTTCCAGGTGTTGCATCGTCGGTGCTCGCCGGGGGTTGGGGGGAGGGATCGTCGGCCGATCGCGGCGCGGCGATCGGCGGCCGCCGTCGTCGCGCGCCCGGTCCGTGCATCGTGGCGCTCGCGGCCTGGCGAATCCGGGTAATCGCCGTGGCGGATTCGCGCCAGCTTCGCCAGCCGCTAGTTTACACAATTCGAATGAAGGCTCCCATTTGCGCGTTGCGTGAATCCCCGCGCCCGGGCGCGACATTTATCGCTGGTTGCCGAACGGGCTGAGCGATAGAATTCCGCCATGCCTAAGAGCCGGGACCCGTTGATCGTCGCCATCTCCTCGCGGGCCTTGTTCGACCTCGAGGAGAGCCATCGCGTGTTCGAGGAACACGGCGTCGATGAGTACTGCCGCTACCAGATCGAACGGGAAAACGACCCGCTCGATCCCGGTGTCGCCTTTCCGCTGGTTCGCAAGCTGCTCGCGCTCAATACCATGCTGAAGGGCCAGCGGCGCGTCGAGGTGGTGTTGATCTCGAGGAACAGCGCCGACACCGGTCTTCGCATCTTCCATTCCATCAACCACTACAAGCTGGATATCACGCGGGCGGCTTTCTCCGGCGGCGAATCGCCGTACCGCTACGTGCGGCCGTTCAATGCCAACCTGTTCCTGTCGGCCGACCCCATGGACGTGGTCAGCGCGCTGAACGCGGGTATTGCCGCGGCGACCATCCTGCCGTCCCAGGGCGGGCGCAATACCGGCGACCAGCTGCGCATCGCCTTCGACGGCGACGCGGTGCTGTTCTCCGACGAGGCCGAGCGCGTCTACCGCGAGCGCGGCCTGGCCGAGTTCGCCGAGAGCGAGCGCAGCTCGGCGCACAAGCCGTTGCCGGGCGGTCCGTTCAAGGACGTCCTGGCAGCGTTGCACGCCATCCAGTCGGAGTTTCCGGCCGCCGATTCGCCGATTCGCACCGCGCTGGTCACGGCGCGGGCGGCCCCTGCCCACGAGCGGGTGATACGCACGCTGCGCGCGTGGAAAATCCGCATCGATGAGGCGGTGTTCCTCGGCGGGCTGCCCAAGGGCCGTTTCCTCGACACCTTCGGCGCCGACATCTTCTTCGACGACCAGCAGGGACACTGCGATTCCACGCGGGCGCACGTGCCCACGGGGCATGTGCCCCACGGCGTCGCCAACAAGGCCTGAAGGGATATCCCGAGCGGGTTCGGTGCGTCCGCGGCGGGCGGGTTACAATAGCCGAACCGCGCCGAGCGGCGCGTTTCCTGCCCGATACACACCGTGGATCGGCGGATGCCTCCGCGGACCGGCGGGTCGCGGCATCGATCGCCGCCGGCCGCGACCGTCCCGGGCCTGACCACACTCCGGAGCCATCGATGCCTGATTACGTCATCGCGCCGTCGATACTGTCGGCGAACTTCGCCCGCCTCGGCGAGGAAGTCGACGCCGTGCTCTCCGCCGGCGCCGATTTCGTCCATTTCGACGTCATGGACAACCACTACGTGCCCAACCTGACCATCGGCCCCCTGGTCTGCGAGGCGCTGCGCTCGCACGGCGTCACCGCGCCCATCGACGTGCACCTGATGGTCAAGCCCGTCGATCGCATCGTGCCCGATTTCGCGGCTGCCGGCGCCAGCTACATCACCTTTCACCCCGAGGCGAGCGAGCACGTCGATCGTACGTTGCAACTGATTCGCGAGCAGGGCTGCAAGAGCGGTCTGGTGTTCAACCCGGCCACGCCGCTGACGTACCTGCGCCACGTCATCGAGAAAGTGGACATGGTCCTGCTGATGTCCGTGAACCCCGGGTTCGGCGGGCAGAGCTTCATCGACTACGTTATCGACAAGATCGTCGAGGCGAGGGCGATCATCGACGACAGCGGCCGCGACATTCGTCTCGAGGTGGACGGCGGCGTGAAGATCGACAACATCCGCCGCATCGCCGAGGCCGGCGCGGACACCTTCGTGGCCGGCTCGGCCATCTTCGGCACCGACGACTACGCCGCCACCATTGCCGCCATGCGTGCCGAGTTGGCCGCCGCCGCGCGATGACGGCCCTGTCGCCGGACGCCGCGACGGCCGCCTCGACGCGGCCGGCGGGCGTGATCATCGACCTCGATGGAACGCTCGTCGACTCGGTGCCGGATCTCGCCGTCGCCGCCAATCTCATGCTCGCCGACCTCGGGCGTGACCCCGTGCCCGAGTCCCACGTGCGCCGCTGGGTGGGAAACGGCGTTCCGCGCCTGGTGCACCGGGTGCTGACCGGCGAGACCGACGGTGAAGCCGACGAGGCGACCTTTTCCCGCGGCAAGTCGTCGTTCCTGGCCCACTACGCCGAGCACGTCTGCGATCGCAGCGTCTGCTTCCCCGGCGTCGAGGACGGCCTCGCGCGACTGGCCGCCACCGGGGCCCGCATGGCCTGCGTGACCAACAAGCCGACCGCCTTTACCGGTCCGCTGCTCGAAGGCCTGGGCATCGATCATTTTTTCCCGGTGGTCGTCTGCGGCGACACGCTGGCCGAGAAGAAGCCGCACCCGGCGCCGATCCTCCATGCCGCCGCCGAACTCGGCTTGCCGGTCGAGCGTTGCGCGGTGATCGGCGACTCGGTGAGCGACATCGCGGCAGCGCAAGCGGCGGGGTGCATGTGCGTTTGCCTGCGATCAGGCTACAATCAGGGCCTCGACCTGTCGCAATACGATCCGGACGTCCTGGTCGAGGACTTCGTCTCCGCGGTCGAACACATCCTGCAATCGTAGCCGAACGCAACGCCCGTCCCGACTCGTGCAACCGTCTCGACAACTCTTTTTCACCTGGCGCGCCCTCGTTTTTCGATGGTGAAGGAAGGCCTGTTCGCAGCGTTTCCCCGATCCATCCGAAAACTTCCAGGGTCAAGCCATCCATGATCGACAAGCAGCAATTCGAGCGGTTCAAGTCCGAGGGCTATAACCGCATTCCCGTCGTGCGCGAGGTTCTCGCCGACCTCGACACCCCGGTCAGCACGTTCCTCAAGCTGGCCGACCAGCCTTACTCATACCTGTTCGAGTCCGTGCAGGGCGGTGAGAAGTGGGGGCGCTACTCCATCATCGGCCTGCCGTCGGAAACGCGAATTCGGGTTCGCGGCAACACGTTCCGCATCGAGCGCGGCGACGAGACGGTGCTGGAGAAGGAAACGGCCGATCCGCTGTCCGAAATCGCCAAGCTGGCGCGCCAGTTTCGGGTGCCGTCGGTGCCGGGCGTGCCGCGATTTACGGGCGGCCTCGTCGGCTACTTCGGCTACGACACGGTACGCTACATCGAGCCGCACCTGGGCGTGAGCAACAAGCCCGACCCGATCGGGGCCCCGGACATCCTGCTGATGCTGTCGGAGGAGGTGGTGGTGTTCGACAACCTGCGCGGCCGGTTGTATGTCGTGGTGCACGCCGACACCGAAAGCGACGATGCCTTCGAACGAGCCGGCGAGCGAGCCGACGAGATCGTCCACGGCCTTGCCGCCGCGGTGCCGGCGCACGAGCCGGCGGCCGCCGGCGCCGTGGACGAGTCGGCGTTCGTGTCGTCGTTCTCCAAGGAGCGATTCGAGGACGCGGTGGAAAAGTGCCGCGAGTACATCTACAACGGCGACATATTCCAGGTCGTGCTGTCCCAGCGCCTCAGCGTGCCGTTCAAGGCCCGCCCGCTGGACCTGTACCGCGCGCTTCGCACCATCAACCCGTCACCGTACATGTACTATCTCAACCTCGACGGCATCCACGTGGTGGGATCGTCGCCCGAGATCCTGGTGCGGTTCGAGGACGGCGAGGTCACGGTGCGGCCGATCGCGGGTACCCGCCGGCGCGGATTCGACGAGGAGGACGACCAGCGTCTCGCCGAGGAGTTGATGTCCGATCCCAAGGAACTGGCCGAGCATCTGATGCTGGTCGATCTCGGTCGAAACGACGTCGGCCGCGTGGCGCGAATCGGCACCGTCAAGCTCACCGAGAAGATGCAGATCGAGCGATACTCCCACGTCATGCACATCGTCTCCAACGTGTGCGGCCAGCTTCGCGAAGGGCTCGACGCCTCCGACGTGCTCAAGGCCTGCTTTCCCGCCGGCACCCTGTCGGGCGCGCCGAAGGTGCGCGCCATGGAGATCATCGACGAGTTCGAGCCGGAGAAGCGCGGTGTCTACTCGGGCGCGGTCGGCTACATCGGCTGGAACGGCAACATGGATACCGCCATCGCCATTCGCACCGCGGTGATCAAGGACGATACGCTGTACATCCAGGCGGGCGCCGGCATCGTCGCCGACTCGGTGCCCGAGTTGGAGTGGGCGGAAACCATGAACAAGGCCCGTGCCGTGTTCAAGGCCGTTTCCATGGCCTGCGCCGGCCTGGACGGCTCGCGGGTGGAGTTCTAGCCATGTTGTTGATGATCGACAACTACGACTCGTTTACCTATAACCTGGTGCAGTACCTGGGCGAACTCGGCTGCGATGTTCACGTGGTGCGCAACGACCAGATCGGCATCGACGAGATAGAGGACCTGTCGCCGGAACGTATCGTGATCTCGCCGGGACCCTGCACGCCCAACGAGGCGGGCATCTCCGTCGATCTGATACGCCATTTCGGCGCCGAGATCCCGATACTCGGCGTGTGCCTTGGCCACCAGAGCATCGCTCAGGCCTACGGCGGCAACATCGTTCGCGCGCAAACCCTGATGCACGGCAAGACCTCGATGATCCATCACGACGGTTCCGGCGTATTCGAGGGGCTCGCCAACCCGTTTCTCGCCACCCGCTACCACTCGCTGGTCGCCGAGCGCGAGTCCCTGCCGGATTGCCTCGAGGTCACCGCCTGGGTGGACGACGGCGAGATCATGGGGCTCGTGCACGTCGAACACCCGGTGTACGGCGTGCAATTCCATCCCGAGTCCATCCTGACGCAGCATGGCCACAAGCTGTTGCGCAATTTCCTGGAGGCCGGATCGTGAACACGGCGCCGCCCGATATCCTGCGAAAAATTCTCGAGCACAAGCGCGCCGAGGTGGCCGCCCGTCGCGAGCGCGTTTCGCTTGGCGAGGTGCGTGAGCGCGCCGCCGCCGCGCCGCCACCGCGCGGTTTCGTGGACGCCCTGTGCGACCGCCTCGATGCCGACCAGCCGGCGGTCATCGCCGAGGTGAAGAAGGCCTCGCCGAGCCGGGGGGTGATACGCGAGGACTTCAACCCGGTCGCGATCGCGTCGAGCTACGCCGCCGGCGGCGCCGCCTGCCTGTCGGTGCTGACCGACGAGGCGTTCTTCCAGGGCGCCGATGCCTATCTCGAATCGGCACGCTCGGCGGTAAAGCTGCCGGTGCTGCGCAAGGACTTCATCGTCGATCCCTACCAGGTCTACGAGTCGCGCGCCATCGGCGCCGACTGCATCCTGCTCATCGTCGCCGGCCTCGAGGACGGCCCGATGCAGGAGATGGCGGACATTGCGCTGGGGCTCGGCATGGACGTGCTCGTGGAAGTGCACGATCGCGAGGAACTGGACCGGTCGCTGGCGGTGGACGTGCCGCTCATCGGCATCAACAATCGCGATCTGCGCACCTTCGACACGTCGCTCCAGACCACGCTCGAGCTGCTCGGTTCGGTGCCGGGCGGGCGTGAAGTGGTTACCGAGAGTGGAATCCACACCCGCGCCGACGTGCGATTGATGCGGGAAAATGGGGTACACTGTTTTCTCGTGGGGGAAGCGTTCATGCGCGCCGAGGACCCGGGTGCCGAACTGTCGAACCTGTTCTACGAACCCGAATCCCGATCCCCCTGACGGTCGGCGTCGCGGCGCCTGCGCGCAGCGCATTGCGAAGCCGGCCCATTCCCAACGCGATCGCCATGAAAGCAACAGTCACACTCAAGCAAGGCGTCAGTTTCGAGACCGTGGCCGACAGCGGCCACACGGTCGTCATCGACGGCGCGCCGGAGTACGGCGGCGAGAACCGTGGTTCGCGCCCCATGGAGTTGATCCTCATGGGGTTGGGCGGTTGCACCGCGTTCGACGTGGTGCACATCCTGCGCAAGTCGCGCCTGGAGGTTTCGACGTGCCGCGTGGAGCTTCAGGCCGAGCGCGCGCCGGAGCCGCCCAAGGTGTTTACCCGGATCCACGTGCATTTCATCGTCGGCGGAAAGGGACTGACCGAGAAGCGCGTCGAGCGCGCCGTCCAACTGTCGGCCGAGAAGTACTGCTCGGCGTCCATCATGTTGAGCAAGGCGGTCGAGATCACTCACAGCTTCGAAATCATCGAACCCTGAAAGCGGGTTGCGAGAGCCGATGCACCTGATCGCCGAGTGGTTCAAGCGACACTTCTCGAACCCGGAAGTCGTCTTTCTAGCCCTGTCTCTGATCGTCGTCTTCTCGGTCATCGTCGTATTCGGCGACATACTCGGACCCGTGCTCGCGTCCATCGTCATCGCCTACCTGCTCGAGGGCATCGTCAAGGTCATGGAGCGCCAGCGCGTGCCCCGCTTCATCGCGGTGCTCGTGGTGTTCATCGTCTTCCTGCTCGCCCTTACCGTGGTGATGTTCGGCCTCATGCCGCTGCTGTCGAACCAGTTGACCCAACTGGTGCAGCAGATCCCCGACATCCTGGCGCGCGGACAGGAGGCGCTGCTGCGGCTGCCCGACCGCTACCCGGAGGTCATTTCCGTGGAGCAGGTCAACGAGCTGATCGCGGAACTGCGGCGCGAACTGACGCTGTGGGGGCAGCGCGTCGTGACGGTGTCGCTGTCGTCGGTGGTGGACGTCATCACGATCCTGGTCTACCTCATCCTGATGCCCATCCTGGTGTTCTTCTTCATGAAGGACAAGTCGAAAATCCTCGGCTGGCTGCTGCGCTACCTGCCCAGCGACTACAAGCTGGCGCAGCAGGTCTGGCAGGACGTGGACCTCCAGATCGCCAACTACATTCGCGGCAAGTTCTGGGAAATTCTCATCGTTTGGGGGGTTTGCTTCTTCACTTTCTCGTTTTTCGGCCTCGACTACGCGATGCTGCTGGCGCTTCTCGTGGGTCTGTCGGTGCTGATCCCCTTCGTCGGCGCGGCGGTGGTGACGATCCCGGTGTACCTGATCGCCTGGTTTCAATGGGGCTGGACACCGGAGTTCTTCTACGTGGCGATCGCCTACCTGATCATACAGGCGCTCGACGGCAACCTGCTGGTGCCGATCCTGTTTTCCGAGGTCGTGAACCTGCATCCGGTGGCCATCATCACCGCGATCCTGATATTCGGCGGCATCTGGGGAATCTGGGGCGTGTTTTTCGCCATCCCGCTGGCGACTCTCGTCCAGGCCGTACTGAGTGCCTGGCCGAAGCAGGATCACGCGGGGACTCCGAACGCCTGAAGCGCGGGTTCGTCCGCCGCGTCTGATGGCGCGCATGCTTGATCCCCGGCTTTCGGTCGTGGAGAATTGCCCGTGGGCATCGTGGAACGAAGGGGTCAAGGAGCGGCGGCATCATGGCTAACGATGGCTGGATGACGCATCCTCCGGCGCCAACCCCGTTCGGCTCGTCCCGGGTGACCGTGTACCGATCCAGCGATTTCTTTCCTGCCATGGCCGAGAATACGAGACAAGCAACAAGCAACGACATGGGGCCCGGCTCGCGTGTCAACCTGGTGACGCAAGGCCTGGTCGCCGCCGACGACGAACAGGACGTCGGGCCGTCCCGCGCCTATGAGCGTTATATCGTCGAGCGAATGATCGGCGTGCTCGGCAATCCGGCGATCCGTATCGAGTTGTGGGACGGGTTCGGCGTCGAGGGGACCCGCGACACCGACCTGGTCGGCACCGTGCGTATCAACACGCGAAGCGCCCTGAACCGCATCATCGCCAACATGATGGTGGGCCTGGGCGACGAATACTGCGCCGGCCGGGTCGAGGTCGACGGCGACCTCGTCGACGTGCTCACCGAGTGTTTCCCCAAGATGTCCGAACACGAGGGCATGCTCGGCTTGGTCGCGAAGGCGATGACCCGACGGCCGCGCGCCAACTCGTTGACCGGTTCGAAGGAGAACATCCACCACCACTACAACATCAACAACGATTTCTACCGGTTGTGGCTCGACCACGAGATGCAGTACACGTGCGCCTACTTCGCGCGCGACGATTACACCCTCGAGGACGCGCAGCTGGCGAAGATGGATCACGTGTGTCGCAAGCTGCGGTTGCAGCCGGGCGATCGCGTGGTGGAGGCGGGCTGCGGATGGGGCGGCCTCGCCCGCCACATGGCGCTTTATTACGGCGCGAAAGTCACCTCCTACAATATTTCCACGGAGCAGATCCGCTACGCCCGCGAGCGCGCCGAGCGCGAGGGCTACAAGGATCGCGTCGAGTACGTGGAGGACGACTACCGGAACATTACCGGCGAGTACGACGTGTTCGTTTCGGTCGGCATGCTGGAGCACGTCGGCAAGGAAGCCTATCCCACGCTGGGGAAGGTGATCGGCGACCACCTGGCGCCGAACGGCCGCGGCCTGATTCACAGCATCGGCCGAAACCGGCCGCGATTGATGAACGCGTGGATCGAGCGGCGCATTTTTCCCGGTGCCTACCCGCCGTCCCTGGCCGAGATGATGACCATCTTCGAGTCGGCAAACTTCTCGGTGCTGGACGTTGAGAATCTCAGGCTGCACTACGCGCGCACGCTGGAACATTGGCTCTACCGGTTCGACAAGGTCGAGGAGAAGGTGAAGGCGATGTTCGATCCGGTATTCGTGCGGGCCTGGCGCCTCTACCTGTCCGGGTCCATCGCGGCCTTCCTGTCGGGAAATCTGCAACTGTTCCAGGTCGTGTTTGCCCGTGAGCTCGACAACACCGTTCCCTGGACACGGGAGCACCTCTATTCTTCGTCCTGAAAAGGATGACCGTCGGCGCGGTTATTGCCGCGCCGGGAAGTGCGAAGTCGCTTGAAGCGCCTGTATACTGCTTCCGGCCTGCTCGAGGCCTACCTGCTCAGGGATTACCTCGACGCCGAGGGAATCGGCACGCTGGTTTTCAACGAGCACAGCGTCGGCGCCGTCGGCGAGTTGCCGTGTAACGAGGCGCTTCCGGAGTTATGGGTGCGCGACGAGGCGCACTACGAGCGGGCGCGCGCCCTGGTGCTTGCCTACGAGCGCCGGAGCGAATCCCGCGCGTCGCGCACGTGCCCGGGTTGCGCGGAAGCGAATCCCGGTACCTTCGACATCTGCTGGCGCTGCGGCACGATACTTGACAGCTGATATTCGCCGGTCGTGGCCGGCGCACCGGGTCCTGGACCGACGTTCACCGCTCATGGCAGAGAATTCATCCTTCCCGTTTCGCTTTCGCGCCGCCCGAGCCGCCCGCGCGGGCGGCGGTCGTTGATCTTGGCGACACGACGCAAGAAGCCGGCCAGAAAGCGCCGCGGCCGCAAGCGCGGTGCCGCGGCCCGGCGCCGCCTGCGACTGAAGGTGTCGCTCTACGGGCTTGCCATCGTCGTCGTCGCGGCGGCGGCGGCGCTGGTGTGGGTGGACCGCGACCTGGTGGAGCGCTTCCGCCAGCGTCAGATCGCCGCGCCCGCGCGCGTGTATTCGCGACCGGTGGAGTGGTTTCCCGGCAGCCCGGTGGATCGCCAGCGCGCCATCGAGACGCTGCGTTCCATTGGCTACCGGCAAACGAAAGGCAAGCTGTCGCCGGGAAACTTTTCCGTCGGCAATTCGCGTATTGACGTTGCCACGCGCGCGTTCGAATACTCCGACGCAGTCACTCCCGCGGACCGGGTACGCGTGGAATTCGACGGCGCATCGATTGCCAGGATCACCCGCCGGGGCGTCGAGACATCCGCCCTGACCCTCGACCCCGTGGTTATCGGATCCCTGGCCGATCGGCGCCACGAGGACCGCGAGATCCTGCGCTTGCACGAGGTGCCCGACCGGTTCCTGGAAGTCCTGCTCATGGTCGAGGACCGCCATTTCATGAGCCATCCGGGCATCGATCCGGTGGCCATCATCCGCGCCTTGTGGAACAACATTCTCTCCGGCCGCGTCACCCAGGGCGGCAGCACGATATCCCAGCAGCTGGTCAAGAACCTCTACCTGAGCTCGGAACAGACGTTGAGCCGCAAGGCGATCGAGGCACTGTATGCCATCGTGCTGGAACTGCACTTCGACAAGCACGAGATCCTCGAGGCCTACATCAACGAAGTGTTCCTCGCCCAGGCGGGCAATCGCGCCATCCACGGCTTCGGACTCGGGGCCGAATATTTCTTCGGCAGGTCGCTGGCCGAGCTGGACACGGCCGACTACGCGCTGCTGGTGGGCATGGTCAAGGCGCCGTCGGCCTTCAATCCGCGCCGCCATCCCGAGCGCGCCGTCGAGCGCCGCAATGTCGTGCTCTCGATTCTCGCCGAGGAAGGATTGATCGACGAGAGCCAGCTCGCCGCGTTGTCGAAAAAGCCGCTCGGCGTGGTGGATGCCGAGCGCGGCGGCAGCCAGTCCAACGCCGGATTCATCGACCTGGTTCGCCGCCAGGTGGTGGAGCGCGGCGTATCCGACCTTCAGGGCGTCAATGAGCTGAACGTCTGGTCGACGCTGGACCCGGTGGTGCAACGCGCCGCCGAGGACGCCCTCGCCGGTACGCTTTCGCGGATCGAGTCGCAGAAAAACATTCCCGCCGGCACGCTGCAGGGGGCGATCGTCGTGCTGCGGGCCGAGAACGGCGAGGTGGTCGCGCTGGTCGGCGATCGCCGGCGGGGCTACGCCGGATTCAATCGCGCCCTGGACGCGCGCCGGCCGGTGGGTTCGCTGCTGAAGCCGGTGATCGCGCTCACCGCCCTCGAGTCACCGCGCGGCTATCACCTCGCCACGCCGGTGGAGGACGCGCCCCTGTCGATCGAGCTCAAGAACGGCAAGACCTGGTCGCCGGGCAACTATGACGGCGAGTTCCACGGCGTGGTGCCGCTGATGACGGCTATCGAGCGATCGTACAACGTCGCTTCGGCGCGCCTGGGGCTGGAGGTCGGCGTGGGACCGTTCGTGGCCCGACTGTCACAACTGGCGCTGGACGAAACGCCGTCGCCATTTCCCTCGGCATTGCTCGGCGCGGTAGAGATGTCGCCGCTGGAGGTGGCCCGACTGTATCTTCCCTTCGCAAGCGGCGGGCTGTCTTTCCCGCCGCGCGCCTACGTGACCGCGACCGACGGGCGGCGACGCGTTCTCAGCCGCAATCCCTCGGCGACCCGCCGCCTGATCAACCCCGATACCCACTATCTCGTGCACTTCCTGCTGCGTGGCGTGGTGGATCGCGGTACCGCGCAAGGGGTGCTCGGAGACTTCGGCCGGCGCATGGGGCTGGCCGGCAAGACCGGCACCACGGACGATTTTCGTGATAGCTGGTTCGCCGGCTATTCCGGCAACTACCTCGCCGTGGTCTGGGTGGGGCGGGACGACAACAGGCCCACCGGCCTGTCCGGCTCCACCGGCGCGCTGCCGGTGTGGCGCGAGTTGATGCGGTCGCTGCCTCTCAGGCGCGCCGAATTCGACGTTCCCGGAAACGTCGATTGGCTCACGGTGGACGCGGTATCCGGCTACCGGGTCGGGCGCGGATGCGACACGGCGCTTCAGGTGCCCTTCATCGATGGCGGGCCGGTGCCCCCGCGCGGCGGCTGCGGCGCAACGGCCACGGTGAAGCGCGGCGACGGAAATGCGTTTACACGCCTGTTGAACCGACTGTTCTCCGGAGACGAGGATGCGCCGTCGGATCGGGCCTGGCAGCAGAACGGGCGACGCTAACGAGGGAGGCAAGAACGACGATCGTCGAATCGAACGACGGTGCGAGGTCTGCGCATGTCACACCGGATTCGAATCTTCCCGACATTTCGCCAGGCGCCGGGCGAGCCGGTCCAGAGAGCGCTTCAGGTCCGGGTCGGTGGCCATGGCAGCACTTTTTTGCACCAGCGCCGGGGCATCGGCGCTGGGCGGGACGGGTTTTTCCACCGGTCGCTCGAGCGCGGCCGCGCCGCGCGGGGCGACCACGACGCGCAGTCGCGAAACACCCGTGCGTTGCTCGCGCAGCCCCTCGACCAGGCGCTCGGCGCGGTTCCTGAGCCAGGTGGCCCAGGCGCCCTGGTGTACGTACAGGCACAGCTCGCCGTCCCTGAACAGCAGCAGCTCGCAGGCCTCGGCCACCGCCTCGGGGACGAGCGCATGGAACGCCCGGCGCGCCCGGGCGTTGGCGACGTCGTCCGCGAGGCGATCGAGCGCGCCGTCAAGGCCGCAGAAGGCGAGGTAGCCGCGAAGCTGTCTTGGTCTCGTGTTTTCCCTGTATAATGGCAAGTTGACCCCGTACTTGGTCGATGTTCGGATAGCCGCGGACAATCAAACAATTACGCAATGCGCATAGTAATTCTGCCCGGAAAAGACCGCAATGGGCGCCGTGTGGGGCTCGGCCCCGTGACGCTGGCGTTCACGGTCTTCCTGGTGGTACTGCTCAGCGGCGCGATCGGGCTTTCCGCCTATCGGATCAACGTGTTCCTCTCGAAGGACATGAACTCGGTTCTCGACGACGTTCGGATCGTCGAGCTGCGCGAGGAGTTGCGCGAGCGGCGCTGGGAGCTTCTCGACCGCAAGGAGCAGCTCGCCGCCGCCCGCGAGGAGATACAGAATCACATCGACGCTCTCGGCGTGCGGCTCGGCGAGATCCAGGCCCAGATGTTTCGTATCAACGCCCTGGGGCAGCGCCTGGCGGAAGTCTCGGAGCTCGACCAGGGCGAGTTCGATTTCACCACGATTCCCGGCGTGGGCGGAATTTCGGAGGAGGGCGCCGGCGGCGAGAGTTACGAGTACCCCGAGTTCCTGGCGCGCCTCGACGATCTGCAGATGCGCCTTCAATACGACGAGAACCGCCTCGCCGCGATGGAATCCCTTCTGACCGACAAGAAGGTCAGCCGCACCATGTTTCCGGACGCCTGGCCGGTCGAGGGCGGGTGGTTGTCCTCGCTATTCGGTTATCGCAGCGATCCCTTCACGGGCAAGAAGGCGTTTCACGCGGGCGTGGACATCGCCGGGCGTCGCGATTCCCTGATCCAGGCCGCGGCGGCCGGGGTGGTGGTGCACGCGGGGCGCCAGTCAGGTTACGGAGAGTCCGTCGTGCTGCAGCACGCCAACGGGTATTCGACCCGATACGCGCACGCGAACCGGCTTCTCGTCGAGTTGGGGCAGAAGGTTGAGAAAGGGCAGCCCATTGCCACGGTGGGCAGCAGCGGCCGGTCGACCGGTCCGCACCTGCATTTCGAGGTGATCCAGGACGGCCGTCGGGTGAACCCGAAGAAGTTTCTCCAGGCCGCGCGCTGATCCGCACCGCCAGGCGGCGCGGCCGGCGGCGGTGCTTGATATCGCGATATCACCCCCTCACCTGAACAGAGTTAAACAGTGCCGAAACGGGGCCGTTCGGGCGCCGTGCCGGCAAGGAATTATTTCGAGCGAGCGAGTTCCCGATGCTAGGAAACGTACTGACGAAGGTGTTTGGCAGCCGCAACGAACGGCAAGTCAAGCGAATGGGCAAGATCGTCGAGACGATCAACGGCTTTGAAAGCAAGTTCGAGGCGCTCAGTGACGAGGAGTTGAAGGCGAAGACCGACGAGTTTCGTCGCCGCGTGGCCGAGGGAGAGAGCGACGCGGCGCTGCTGCCGGAGACCTTCGCGGTGGTACGCGAGGCATCCAAGCGCACGCTGGGATTGCGTCACTTCGACGTGCAGCTCATCGGCGGCATGGTGCTTCACGACGGCAAGATAGCGGAGATGCGCACGGGCGAGGGCAAGACCCTGGTGGCGACGCTGGCGGCCTACCACAACGCGGTTCTCGGCAACACGGTGCACGTGGTGACCGTCAACGACTACCTGGCCCAGCGCGACGCCGACTGGATGGGCAAGATCTATCGCTTCCTCGGCCTGTCCGTCGGGGTGATCCTCTCCGGCCAGACTCAGGCGGACAAGAAGGCCGCCTACGGCAGCGACATCGTCTACGGCACCAATAACGAGTACGGTTTCGACTACCTGCGCGACAACATGGCCTTCACAGCGGCCGACCGCGTACAGGGCGACCTGAACTTCGCCATCGTCGACGAGGTGGACTCGATCCTCATCGACGAGGCCCGCACGCCGCTGATCATTTCAGGTCCCGCGGAGGAGAGCACCGAGCTCTATGCGAAGATCAATACCGTGGTGCCGAAGCTCACGCGCCAGGTCGAGGAAGACGGTCCCGGCGATTTCCACGTCGATGAAAAGGCGCGACAGGCCTACCTGACGGAAGAAGGCAACGAGACCGCGGAGCGCCTGTTGAGCGAGGCCGGCCTGATCGAGGAAGGCACGAGCCTGTTCGATGCCGGCAACATCTCCGCGCTGCACCACCTGAACGCCGCGCTGCGCGCCCACTCCCTGTTCCAGAAGGACGTCGACTACATCGTGCGCGACGGCAAGGTGATCATCATCGACGAGTTCACCGGCCGCATGATGGCGGGCCGGCGCTGGTCCGACGGCCTGCACCAGGCGGTGGAGGCCAAGGAAGGCGTACCCATTCAGCAGGAGAACCAGACGCTCGCGTCGATCACCTTTCAGAACTATTTCCGCCTCTACGACAAGCTCTCCGGGATGACCGGCACCGCGGATACCGAGGCGCCGGAGTTTCATCAAATCTATGGCCTCGAAGTGGTGGTGATCCCGACCCACCGCCCGATGGTCCGAAACGACCAGGCCGACCTCGTCTATCGCACCGCGAAAGAGAAATTCAAGGCCATCGCCGACGAGGTCAAGGAGTGCGTCGCCCGCAAGCAGCCGGTGCTCGTCGGCACCGCGTCCATCGAGACGTCGGAGTTCGTGTCCCGCCTGTTGCAGCAGGAAAAGATCCGCCACGAGGTGCTCAATGCCAAGCATCACGAGCGCGAGGCGCAGATCATCGCCGAGGCCGGCCGGCCTGGCGCGGTGACCATCGCCACCAACATGGCCGGCCGCGGTACCGACATCGTGCTTGGCGGCAACCTCGAGATCGAGCTTGCCGGCGTCGAGGACGAGGCCGAGCGGCAGCGCATTCGCGAAGCGTGGCAGGCGCGCCACGACGAGGTGATCAAGGCCGGCGGCCTCCACGTCGTCGGCACCGAACGTAACGAGTCTCGACGCGTCGACAACCAGCTTCGCGGCCGAAGCGGCCGCCAGGGCGATCCCGGTTCCAGCCGGTTCTTCCTCTCCATGGAAGACAACCTGATGCGAATTTTCGGGTCCGACCGCGTTTCCTCGCTGATGCAAAAGCTCGGCATGGAAGAGGGGGAGGCCATCGAACATCCGTGGGTGAACCGCGCCATCGAGAACAGCCAGAAAAAGGTCGAGGGTCGCAACTTCGACATCCGCAAGCAGCTCCTGGAATACGACGACGTCGCCAACGAGCAGCGCAAGGTGGTGTACAGCCAGCGCGACCAGCTGATGAAGGTCGACGACATCTCCGAACACATCGAGTCGATGCGCGAGGAGGTGATCGATGCCACCATCAACCAGTTCATCATCCCCGAGTCGCTCGAGGAGCAGTGGGACGTTTCCGGCCTGGAGGCCGCCTTCGAGTCCGACTTCGGCATCAAGGCGCCGGTCGCCAAGTGGCTCGAGGAGGACGACTCGTTGCACGAGGAGACGCTGCGCCAAAAGCTGAAGGCCACTGTCCTGGAAGCCTACCAGGCGAAGGAGAACGCCGTTGGGGCGGATGTCATGCGACACCTGGAAAAGGCGGTCATGCTGCGCGTGCTGGACGACCAGTGGAAGGAGCACCTGGCGAACATGGACTACCTGCGGCAGGGCATCGGGCTTCGCGGTTACGCGCAAAAGAACCCGAAGCAGGAATACAAGCGCGAATCCTACGAGATGTTCACCGACATGCTCGCGCGCGTGCGCCACGACGTGATCGCGATTCTCTCGCGCATACAGGTTCGCGCCGAGTCCGAGGTGCAGGCGATGGAGCAGCAGCAGCGCAAGGACACCACCAAGATGGAGTACATCCATCCGGAGGCACAGGCCGAGGAAGAAATGGCCGAGGCGACGCCGAACGCCGAGGACGACGGCGGGCAGCGCCTGGAAATGCGCAAGAATCCCGAGCCCGTGCAGACTTTCGTCCGCGAGGGCCGCAAGGTGGGACGCAACGAGCCGTGTCCGTGCGGTTCGGGCAAGAAATTCAAGCAATGCCACGGCAAACTGTAGCCGTCGGTCGCCGCGGGGAGTCATGACATGAACAAGGCGAAGGTTTCGCCGCTTGCGCCGGCTTCCTTTCCGACCATGCCCCCCATTGCCGGCGTGCGAACGGCCACCGCGCGCGCCGGTATCAAGTACACCGGACGCACCGACTTATGGCTTGCCGAACTCGCGCCGGGTTCGGTCGTCGCCGGCGTATTCACCCGCTCGAAAACCGCCTCCGCCCCGGTCGACTGGTGTCGCGAGATTCTAGCCGGGGCGAAGCCGCGCGGCATCCTGGTGAATTCCGGCAACGCCAATGCCTTCACCGGCATCGCCGGCCGCGAGGCGGTCGGCGCCACGGCCCGCGCGATTGCCGAGCGCCTCGGCTGCAGCGAGCGCGACGTGTTCCTGGCCTCCACGGGCGTTATCGGCGAGCCGCTGCCGGTCGATCGCATGCTGGCCTGCATGGACACCTTGCACGAAAGCCTCGGCACGGCCGACTGGCGGGCCAGCGCCGAGGCCATCATGACCACCGACACGTTTCCGAAGGGCGCGGCCGGCCGGTGCGAGGTCGGCGGTGTCGACGTATCGCTGGTGGGCATCTGCAAGGGTTCGGGCATGATCGAGCCGGACATGGCTACCATGCTCGGCTTCCTGTTCACCGACCTGGCCGTGAGCCGCGACGTGCTGCAGCACGTGCTCGCCGAATGCAACGAGACAAGCTTCAATTCCATTACCGTCGACAGTGATACCTCGACCAGCGACACCGTCCTGGTCGCGGCCACCGGCGCCGCGGGCAATGAGGTCATCGACCGCACCGACGATCGGCGCCTCGATGCGTTCAAGGCCGCGCTGCTCGAGTTGATGCAGGACCTGGCGCAGCAGATCGTACGCGACGGCGAGGGCGCGTCGAAGTTCATCACCGTCTCGGTCACGGGCGCCGAGGACGATCGGGCCGCTCGCGTGATCGCCAAGTCCATCGCGAACTCGCCGCTGGTCAAGACGGCCATCGCCGGCGAGGACGCCAACTGGGGCCGCGTGGTCATGGCGGTGGGCAAGGCGGGCGAGAAAGCCGACCGCGACCGGCTGCGCATTCGCATGGGCGGCACCGAGATCGCGGCCAACGGCCAGGCCGTGAACGACTACGACGAGTCGCATCTGACCGAACATCTCAAGGGCAGCGACATCTCCATCGAGGTCGACCTGGACCTGGGACCGGGCGTCGCGAGGGTGTGGACCTGCGACCTGACCGAGGGCTACATCCGGATCAACGCCGACTACCGCTCGTGAAGCCGGTGGTCGAGGCGGTGGTCGGTATTCTCGCCGACGATCGCGGCCGCGTCCTGGTGGCGCAGCGTCCGCCGGACAAGATCTGTCCCGGCAAGTGGGAGTTCCCGGGCGGCAAGATCGAAGCCGGCGAGACGCCGCTGGCCGCCCTGCGGCGCGAACTCAAGGAGGAACTCGACGTGATGATCGACGGCGGCGAGCGTCTTCTCCAACTGGTCAACGAATTCGACGACCGCCGCGTGCATCTCGACGTATGGCTGGTGCGACGCTGGCGCGGCACCGCGCGCGGCGTCGAGGATCAGCCCTTGAGATGGTTGCCGCCGCAACAGGTGCCGGCACTGGATTTCCTGCCCGGCAGCGAGGCGATCCTGCCGCCGCTGGCGCGGGTCCTCGCTGGCGGCGTCGCAGACTGACGAGACTCCCCGTTAGCGTTCGGCGGCGGTATTCGATTCCGCGATTGCCAGGTAGCGCCGATGCAAGGCGTCGACGCGCGCGTGCAGTTCCTCGATGGACCCGTCATTGACGATCACGTCGTCTGCCGCCTCCAGGCGTTCATCGCGGGTCGCCTGGGCCTGCATGATGCCGTCGATCTCCTCGTCGCTCAACGCGCTGCGCGCCTTGATCCACCGCCGCCGCATCGCGTCCGGCGCATCCACCACCAGGACCCTGTCGACGCGCGCCGCGTTGCGGGATTCGACAAGCAACGGGATCGACAGGATGCAGTAGGGCGCGCGCGCCTTCCGCGCGCGTTCCTCCATGCGCTCGCGAATCACCGGGTGCAGCATGGCCTCGAGTCGGCGGCGCTTGCCGGGATCGGCAAACACCAGCCGGCGCAGCGCGGCGCGATCGAGTGCGCCGCCGGCATCGAGTACCTCGTCGCCGAAAACCGCCGCGATCTGTTCGACCACCGGTTCCCCCGACCGGGTAACCTCGTGGGCGATGACGTCGGCATCGATCACCTCCACCCCGAGCGACGCGAAGCGGTCGCTTACCGTGGTCTTGCCGCTGCCGATGCCGCCGGTCAGTCCGATCCTGAGCGCCACCGGTCTTTAGCCCAGTCCGGCAAACTGCAGGTAGGCGCCGAGAATCTGCTCGCCCCAGAACATGGCCACCCAGCCGGCGCCGGCGAGGAACGGCCCGAAGGGAATCGGGTGGTCCCGTCCGCGCCGCGACACGGCAAGGTATATCCCGCCGACGACGGCGCCGATCACCGACGCCAGCAGGATCACCAGCGGCAGCATCTGCCACCCCAGCCAGGCGCCGATCGCGGCGGCCAGCTTGAAGTCGCCGTACCCCAGGCCCTCCTTGCCGGTGATCAACTTGAAGACGTGGAACACGCTCCAAAGCGCGAGGTAGCCGGCCACCGCGCCGATCACCGCGGAAGGCAGGTCGGCGAAAACTCCCGAAATGTTGAACAGCAGCCCGCACCACATGAGCGGCAGCGTGATGAGATCCGGCAGGAGATAGTGTTCGAGGTCGATACAGACCAGCGCCAGCAGGCAGAAGCTGAATATCAGCGCGCCCAGGATCGCCGGCGGCGTCTGGAGCATGACCAGGGCGAACGCGCAGAGCACCGCGCCGAGAATTTCCACCACCGGATAGCGTATGGAGATCGGCTCGCCGCAGTGCGCGCATTTTCCCCTCAGGAGCAGGTAACTCACCACGGGGATGTTTTCGCGAGCGCGAATCGGGACATGGCAGGCGGGGCAGTTCGAAGGCGGCGAGAAGAGGTCGCCCGTTCCTTCGGCGTCTCCCCCGACGAGCCGCGGATCAACCATGCCCGGCAGGCGATGTATCACAACGTTCAGGAAACTGCCCAGGGTCAGTCCGACGACGATCGCGGCGGCGAAGAGCAGCGCCGGATGCGCCGACAGCAACGATGATGCCGTCATTTCACAGTCGGCAACTGGTTGCCTCGCCTCGAAGGGCCGGCAATGGCGAGGCGTTGGGCGCGGACTGGCGCTCGATGGCCGGCAGTCACGATGTCAGAATGCCGCCGCCAACTTGAAGATGGGCAGGTACATGGCCACCACGAGGGTGCCCACGATGCCGCCGAGGATGACGATCATTATCGGTTCGAGCAGGCTGCTCAGGGCGTCCACCGCGTCCCTGACTTCGTTTTCGAAGTAGTCGGCAGTCTTCTCCAGCATGCTCTCGAGTTCGCCCGTCTCCTCGCCGGTCCCGACCATCTGCAGCACCATCGGCGGAAACAACCGCGTCTGCGCCATCGACGTCATGAGCGGCCGGCCGGTGCTCACGTCGCGCCGTATGCGTTGGCACGCATCGTAGTACACGCGATTGCCGGTCGCGCCCGCGACCGCCGCCAGTCCGTCGACGAGCGGCACGCCGGCACCGAACATCGTGGCCAGCGTTCGTGCGAATCGCGCGATAACGGCCTTTCGCAGGATAGGCCCGATTACGGGTACGTACAGTATGATGCGATCCATTGCATGCTGTGCACGGGTAGAGCGTTTGTAAAAGTATCGCAGTAAAAAAAATCCAATGATGAGTCCGATGAAAAACACATGCCACCACTCGCGAAACCAGTGCGACATGTCGATCATCGATTGGGTCAGCGTGGGCAGTCCTGCGCCGAAACTGCTGAACAACTTCTCGAATTCCGGAATCACGAAAATCAGCATGATCGCTACGATGATGACGGCAACGGAGAGCACCATGATCGGATAGAACATCGCAGCCTTGATCTTTCCCTTGATCTCCTCGATGCGCTCGAGATAGGCGGCGACTTTCTGCAACAAGTGATCCAGCGTGCCCGATTCTTCGCCGACGCTGACGAGATTCACGTACAAACGATCGAAGATGGTCGGGTATTTCCTGATCGAATGGCTCATGCTGATGCCGCCTTCCACGTCGCGGCGAATCTTGTCGAATATTTCGGCCAGTCGGGGATTCTCGATGCCCCGGGAAACCGCGGCCACCGACTGCGCGATGGGGATGCCCGCGGAGATCAGGGTCGCAATCTGACGGGTGGCGAGCGCCACCTGCTTGCCGGTGATGCGTCGAGCCAGCAGAGTGGATCGGCCGGACTTTTTACGAACCCGGGTAACGTTGATACCCTGGCGGCGCAGCATGTTCCTGAGGAACTGCGGGTTCGGCGCATCCTGTTCACCGGAAATCGTTCGCTTCCGGGCATCGAGCCCGGTCCATTGATAGGTTTGCAGCCTGTTGCTTGGGTTCGTAGCCATTTCAACCAACAATGATTACCAATCGGAAGTTCGTTTGCAGCCTTGCGCCATCCGCTCCGCCTGCAATCTAGACATTCGTGACTCGCTCGACCTCGGCGAGACTGGTCACGCCCTTGAGCACCTTGATGATCCCGGCCTGGCGCAGGTTCTTGATTTTCTCACGTTGGGCGATGCGTTCGAGTTCGTCCTGGTGTGCGCCGGACATGATCTTCAGGGACATTTCCTCGGAAATCGGCAGCATCTGGAAAATTCCCGTGCGTCCCTTGTAGCCATCTGTGCAGCTGTCGCAGCCCACGGGTCCGAAGATTTCCGCTTCGCGGACTTGCTCGCGCGAGAACCCGGCGCTCAACAGGGCCGGTTCCGGGACCTCGATGGGCCGCTTGCAGGCACTGCACAACTTTCGAATGAGTCGCTGGGCCATGATCAGGTGAACGGACGAACCGACGTTGAACGGTTCCACGCCCATGTTGAGCAGGCGGGTGATCGACCCCAGGGCATCGTTCGTGTGAAGTGTCGACAGCACGAGATGGCCCGTTTGCGACGCCTTCACGGCGATATCCGCGGTTTCCAGGTCGCGAATCTCACCCACCATGATGACGTCCGGATCCTGGCGCAGGAACGCGCGCAGGACCGTGGCGAAGTTGACGTTCGCCTTTTCGTTGATGTTGACCTGGTTGATGCCGGTCAGGTACACCTCGACGGGATCTTCCACGGACGAGATGTTGCGGTCCACGGAGTTCAGGACGTTGAGCGCCGAGTACAACGAGATGGACTTGCCCGAACCCGTCGGACCAGTGACGAGAATCATGCCGTAGGGTCGCTGGATCGCCTTGCGATAGACTTCGAGCTGGTCGGGCTCGAAACCCAGCGCCTCGAGGTCGAGCGCGATGCCGCCGGTATCGAGTATCCGGATGACGACCTTTTCCCCGAACAGCGCCGGAATGGTGCTGATACGAAAATCGATCTCGCTGGTCTTCGACAACCTGAGCTTCATGCGGCCATCCTGTGGCACGCGCTTCTCGGCGATGTCCAAGCGCGAGAGAATTTTCACTCGCGACACGATCTGCGACGACATTTGCGCCGGCGGCGCGGGTATCTCGTGCAGCACGCCGTCTATTCGATAGCGAATTCGAAGCTTGTGTTCGTACGGTTCGATATGAATGTCCGAAGCGCCCTGATTGATCGCGTCGAGGAACATCTTGTTGACGAAACGGACGATGGGCGTGTCGATTTCACCGTCGAACTCCCTGTCCTCCCTGGCTAGCAGGTCTTCTTCCGTGGTGATCTCGAGGTTGTCGAAACTCTCGTCGTCGAGGGTCAGCAGCGTCGTGTCGACGGCCGAGGCGAGATCCTCGATGACCTTGGCAAGTTTTTCCGGTTCGACGAGCACCGGTTCCACGGGCAGGTTGGTGTGGAACCGAACCGCATCGGGGCCCGAGGTGTCCGTCGGGTCCGACACCGCGAGAAATATCTTCGAACCGCGCTCGTAGATCGGCGCGACGCCGTGTTTTCGCAACACGTCCGCCGGTACGCCGACCTCCGGCAGATACTTGCGGTCGAGCGCGGACAAGTCGAAGAAGGGGATGCCGTAGATCCGCGAGGTGACCTTGAAGAGTTCCTCCTTATCTACCTCGTTGTCGAGCAACGCCGCCCGGTAGGCGGTAATCTGTTTTTCACGGGCGATCTTGTCCAGTCGCTCGGCCGTGTGGCGCGAGACCACCTTGTGATCCAGCAATAACCGGCCGACGCCCACCAGGTTTCGGTCCTGGCGCGGCTCGGATGTCGATCTTTGAAGCGTCGAGTCGTTCACGCGTAACCTCTTGGCGCGCAAAGGACGAGGTTGTTCAGATTGTACGTAGGCCGCCTCCCTTTTCGTCGGAGACATTCGCTCCACGTGGATTCTCGATCCATTCGCGACTTGGGGTAAAGTGCCCGGGAATTGTCCGGGTTCGTATTGTCAGTGAACAATAACAAACAAGTATCGGATTTTCCACGTAAAAGATCCGATGTTCGACCATTTGTTTTCTGCCGTGTTTCTGCCGGAAGACTTTATGGGGCATTCCAAGCTAATGATCGGCGGTTATTTGTGGAACTTTAATCGCACACCCATTAAGCCTATGATTTTTCGATAGGTTTTCGCTAGCGACACGCTCACCGGACAAGCCACGGTGCGCTCGTATCGCGCCCGCGTCGCACCGCCCTGTAGGTACACGGATTCGCATTGACCGTTAACGTCGACGATGTGGATTTCATGGGAAACCGGGACCGTCGGCGACGAGGGTGTCCGGCTGATTCAAGCGTACATCAAGGCTTTAGGTTTCAGTGCCCAGGTTCCTACGTTTCGACGCATTCGGGATTCCCTTGCTCCGCATGGTCACCTTCGCCGCGCCAGGATAGTTAGCTTTTATGTCCCGACCAAGGGATACCATCGGTTTGGATTCGCTGGCGCCAAAAATCGTTCTTGACATATTCGGAATAAGGAATAGTATTCAAATCGTGTGTGCTTTACGTACTGAAAAACAGAACATATTTTCTGGAATCATCACCTCCAGGATGAGGGTGCAGATCCTCATGCGCCTGTTCCTGAGTCCCGCCAATCGCGCCTATTTGCGCGAGATGGCAAACGAGTTTGGTGCCTCGCCCGGCCAATTGCGAGAGGAACTCGGGCAGCTCGCCGACGCGGAGATCGTCAGGTCTGAAAAAGTGGGTCGACAGGTGTACTACCGGGCCAACGAGGAGCATGCTCTGTTTCCCGAGTTGAGCTCGATGGTCCGAAAAGCGCTGGGCATGGACTATATTTTGGAGAGCATAATTCGCCGTCTTGGTAAGTTGGAGCGCGCTGCCTTGATTGACGACTACGCCGAAGGCCGGGATACCGGCATTATCGATCTGGCTCTTCTGGGCGACATCAACCACGTGAACCTCACCGACCTTACGAGGAAGGCTGAGAAATATCTGGGCAGAAAGATCAGGACACTCGTTTACGAGTCGAACGATCGCAAGCGTTTCGAAGAGACAGTGCGCGAGCGTCCGGCCCTGATAATCTGGGACAAGTGAGCAAGATGTCTGATTTCGCACTAATCGGCGCAGCAGGCTTTGTCGCTCCACGTCACATGAGGGCGATCCGTGATACAGGGAACCGCCTTGTGGCAGCACTCGACCCCAACGACAGCGTCGGGGTGATCGATACCTATTTTCCGGATTCCGACTTCTTCACCGAATTCGAACGATTCGATCGCCACATCGACAAACTACGGCGCAGCGGGAACAAGGTCGAATACGTAAGCATCTGCTCGCCTAATTACCTGCATGATGCTCACATTCGTTTCGCCTTGCGAAATGATGCAGATGCGATCTGCGAAAAACCTCTGGTCCTCAATCCATGGAATATCGACGGACTCGAGGAGATCGAGCGAGAGAGCGGACGTCGGGTGTACAACGTGCTTCAGCTTCGCTTCCATCCGACCATCGTTGCATTAAAGGAATCCATTGCCAAAGAAGGTAAACGGCTGCACGACGTCGATGTCACATATATCGCACCTCGAGGACGATGGTACCAACGGAGTTGGAAAGGTCAGGTCGAGAAATCCGGGGGTATCGCGACGAATATCGGGGTTCACTTCTTTGACATGCTCGTCTGGGTCTTCGGCGGAATGCGGCGCAGCATTGTTCATCTGAATCGGCAAGACTGTGCGGCGGGCCTGCTAGACCTGGAAGACGCACGGGTACGCTGGTTTCTGTCGGTAGACGCCAGCCATTTACCGCTCGTTGGAACTGAGCGAGAGAAACGAACCTACAGATCGATCATCGTCGACGGAAAGTCCGTCGAGTTCTCGGACGGATTTACCGATTTGCACACCGAAACCTACAGGCAGATACTTTCTGGAGGTGGGCACGGCATGGGCGAAGCGAGAACCGCCGTCGAAATCGTTCACGATCTTCGGGTCTCGACCACCGCACCGCTACTCGGTGAGTACCACCCGATTTGCAGGCAAGTCGCGCCAGATTAAAACACGATGTCCTATAACGCCCATGTCACTGCCATAGTCGACGACGGAGCACGCATAGGAGATGGCACCCGGATATGGCATTGGACGCACGTTTGCAAGGACGCCGAAATCGGTAGGAACTGCACCTTGGGGCAAAACGTGTTCGTCGCAGGAGGCGTGATAATCGGCGACAACTGCAAGATACAGAACAACGTATCGATCTACGAGGGCGTTGTCCTTGAGGACGACGTATTCTGCGGTCCGAGCATGGTTTTCACCAACGTCTACAATCCGCGTTCAGCCATATCCCGAAAGCACGAATTTCGACCGACGCGAATTCGGCGTGGTGCGACCTTGGGAGCCAACTGCACGATCATCTGCGGGAACGATATCGGCTCGTATGCGTTTATCGCTGCCGGCGCGGTGGTAACCAGTGATGTGTTGGACTACGCGCTTATGGCTGGAGTTCCCGCCCGCCACGCAGGATGGATGAGCGAACATGGCGAGCGCTTAGACTTGCCGTTATCAGGCGAAGGTGCGGCACTTTGTGAAGCAACCGGCATCGGTTATCGCCTTGCAAACGGAGTCGTAACACGCAGCGAGATTCCAAAGCCGTGAGTCGTTCTTCGCACGGCGTTGACGACGGAAATCGGGCATCGTCTAACGGCGTCGGAGTGTCGCTTCACGAGTACAGAATCGCCTGCGACGGAATTCACCCGAACGCCTCACACGGTCTGAACAGAACAATCGCGCGATCTTGAGATATACGACATTGTCTACTTCTCACGCATGGCGAAAAACTGGTCGGCCGCCGTTCTCTCGAGCGCATGGATATCCTTTTCTTTGCAGTAAATCGCGTTCGAACGTTGGTTCAATATCCTAGATGCTACGTAAACTTCGCATCCGAACATGCGCGTCGTGGTTAGAACCTACACCCTTTAGGTTCCGCAAGCGTGCCGGGTAAGTAATAGTGGGGCAATCTCGAACCAGAAAAATTCTCGCGCTTTCTTTGGGTAAAACCTTGGGTGCGATGATCTCGATATGCGTTTTCGTTGTGGCTACGAGGATGCTTACGAAGACGGATCTGGCCACATATCGCCAGACGATATTGGCGTATGAGATGGTCCTCCCCTTGCTCGGGCTCGGATTGAGCCAGGGAATCTACTACTTGCTACCGACCGCGACGGAACGGCTGAGAGGAATAGCGTTCGATGCAGCCACGTTGCTAATGATCGCCGGTGGTGCGTATAGCGTATTCATGGCGATTGGAGGCAGCGAGTTCCTGGCTCTCCGATTCTCCAATCCCGCTATTTCTACCGCGCTTCTCTATCTCTTGCCGCTACCTGTATTCGCGCTTTTGGCAACGTTGGTGTCGCCAATATTGATTGTAAGGGAAAGCGTCAATACGCTGGTGGGTTACAAGATGGCGACTCAAATTATTACAGGTCTCGGTATCTTGCTCGCGTGCGCTATCTCGAAACGTCCGATTCCGATGCTAGTCGTATATGTTGTGTTGACGATATTGGGCAGCGTTATTGGAATACATCTCGTGCTACGAGCTTTGCCGAGGGACTCTTGGCAGCCCCGATTGACCGGAATTTCGACATTGGTTTGTTTCGGGCTTCCGATAGGCGCCGCTACAATGATCGGATCGATCAACAAGCAGGCCGATCGGGTGATCGTGGCGGTACTGGGTTCTCCCGAGGAATTCGCTGTGTACGTCGTGGGCGCATTCGAGTTGCCCTTGGTGGGAATCGTTACGGCCTCGGTTTCCAGTGTAATACTGGTCGATATGCGCAAGGCGATCGAAGCAGGAGAGTTGCGAAAAGCGCAAAGACTTTTTTCAAAGGCTGCCAGAAGAATCTCGGTCTATCTTATACCATTTATGTGCTTTGTTCTCGCGACGGCGCCATTGCTCATCACGGTACTTTTCTCAGCAAGATATCTGGATTCTGCGGACGTATTGCGTGTATACATGTTGAAAGTGCCAATGCAAATAATTTTGACAGGTGCGGCATTCGTAAGCCTCGGAATGTCCAGCTTTATACTAAAACGAACCGTGGTCTCATTCTTATTTAATCTGGTTTTAAGTATAATTCTTTATCAATGGTTAGGTCCTATTGGGGTGGCTTGGGCAACCATAATTTCCGGAGGTATTATCGCTTTTGTATGGAATTTGCCCGTTCTCGCAAAAAAACTGAACGTTCGTTTATTTAATCTGTATCCTTTCGGGCTATTGGGTAAAGAATTGTTGGCCGCGGGTGTGCCAGCGGTTGGGTTGTGGGTGGTGCTTTTAAAGAATCCGACAATCATCGTTCTGTCGATGCATATTATGTTGCTGGTGTTGACTGCAATGGTTATCTTCTTTTTTATTTTCTATTATGTCGTAGGAAAACTATGGTTCCCAAGCGAATTTGTTAGCTTCAAGGAAATCCGTAGATAAAGGGCTCGATTTTGGGTGTTGGTGGCGCGTTCTCGTCCGATGAAGAGAAACAGGTTGCAAGGTGTAGAAGACAAAGAGGTGGAAGCATCCATCGGGGTGCTTATGAGTTGGGCCAGGAAAAGTGATTGGATGGGATTGGATCCTTACGACATTCGTGAGAAGCAGGATTTCATACCGAAAATTGTCGGAAGCGGCACCTTGAAAAGGATCCTGGGGGTGGCGTGTAAAAAAAAGGCGCTTCAAAGAATAGTTGGCATAAAGCCTCGGTGGAATTCGAAAGGTGTCGGTCTGTTCTTGCAGTCGTACTCTTTGGATTTTCGAGTAAAACACTCGGAACAATCTATTCTCGATGCCAGAAGATGCATAGACATACTTAATAGGCTCAATTTGTCTCCGAAATATCCGTTTGGTTGGGGATATCCCTTCGATTGGAGTAGTAGATTAAGAATACCATCCAACACGGCCGTGGGTACTTGTGTGGTCGAGGTTGGTCGGGGTTTCTGGGAATTCTATAAAGCAACAGGTGAGCGTCGCTGGTTGGACAGTTGCATGGGTATATGTGAGCACTTTATTAATAATCACAATATAGACAGGGATGTCGGTAAAGACGCGATCTGCTTTAGCTATACACCAATTGACGACTTTCATATACATAATCTGAATTTAATGGTCGGTTCGTTCTTGGCCAAGGTTGGCAAGGAACTGGAGATGGAAAACTACCGGGAGTTGGCAGTTAAGTGTGCGAACTACGCCATACTCGAGATGGATATTGACGGAGGACTGACGTATTGGGGGAGCGATCAATATCGTGGAGAGAAGCAGGATAGTTACCATACCGGATTCGAGGCGCGATCGCTACTCGAGATATATAAAGCGACGGGTTATGAGCCTGCGTTCAATGCGGCGAAAAAGCGATATGGCTTCTTCTGCGCAAATTTCATGGGAGATGATGGAGCTACGTGGAGGAACCAATGCTCGCCGGACAAAATAGACATACATGGTTGCGCCGAGGCAATCCTGTTGCACTCCGAGATGACGAAGGTCGGAATTGATACGGCATCGAGACTGGAAGCATCTATCGATTGGACATTAGGGAATATGAGAAATCCGGATGGTACCTTCGCATATCGCCTATCCCGTAAGAACGGAAACGTCAAGATCGACAGGACCTGTTATATACGATGGGGGCAGGCGTGGATGCTCTTGGCGTTAGTAACCGCCAGAAATATATTGTTAGAGTATACGGAATGAAAGTTTGTATGTTGGTAAAGAATGTCGTCACTAATGATCCTAGGGTATTGGGGGAGGCGAGGGCATTAAGACAGGGCGGGCATGATGTGTTTGTCATCGGAAGGCTGGAGAAAGGCTACGCACCATCGGAGGATCTGGACGGCATTAGTATTCTGAGACTTCGTTCAACTTCACGTGCCCGCGGTAGGCGAGCATCGTGCTCGATTATGGAGCTCAACTTGGCGAACGGTGGCGAGTTTTGTGCACGGCGAGCCCTTAAGAGGTTGTTGGACATGTCGGGGTGTGTTTTTCGTCAACTGACAGGACCTTTTAGACGAAATTGGGTTAGGCGATTGTGGATCAAGGCGGCGGTAGGATTGAAGTGCGACGTCTACCATGCGCACGATTTGAACACGCTCGACGAGGCAGCTGCTGCGGCAAGGAAACACGGTGCAAGGCTTGTTTACGATAGCCATGAATTATGGTTGGAGTGGCAAGAGAACAAGATTGGCGCGAGTCATTTGCAGTTAAGGCGATGGTCGAGGGTGGAAAGGAAGTGGGCGCATCGCGCGGATCTCGTGATAACCGTCTCCGACGGAATCGCGAAAAAGTTGCGACGTTTATACGCACTCCGCGAAACACCATTGGTAGTTTACAATTGTTCCGATCGGCGACCTTTAGAGAAAAGTGATTGGCTAAGGCACGTTGTTAAACAAGAACGATCACGTTGTATTATTCTGTATCAGGGAGGGGTGAGTGAGGGACGAGGGTTGGATACATTTGTCGAATTGGCAAAGCGATTACCGCAAGCTGACTTCGTGGTTATCGGGCCCGTTACTTCGGCAAGCTATGTGGAAAAATTACGTAGGCTAGTTAATGGATTGAAGAACTTTTATATCGTCGATCCGGTGCCTTACAAGCAGCTCTACAAAGTTACGGCTAGTGCCGATATCGGTTACGTTTGCACCGAACCGGTCTGCGAGTCTTACGATCTGACGCTTAGCAACAAGATTTTCGAGTACTTGGCATCGGGTCTTCCTGTAATAGCGAGTGATGTTGCAGGTCACCGTGAGTTGATGAGAAAGATTCCGCTGGAGGTTTCGCCTATTATCGTTGTTCCGCTAAGTGATCCGGAAGAATCGGTGCGACGCATTAGTGCGCTCGTTCTAGACGAAGACCTTCGTAAGAAAATGGCAACCGCCGCAAGACGAAGTGTTGAGACGGAATTCAATCGCGACGATCAAATGTCAAAATTAGTGGATGCCTATGCCTCCATGGACGACTCACCACGACTTCGGGCTAATAGTTGAAAATTCTGACGATAGTCGGTGCGCGCCCGCAATTTATTAAGTCCGCGGTCGTGTCGAGGGCGATTCAAACGCTCGCGCCCCACGTTCAGGAGTACCTGTTGCATACCGGGCAACACTATGACTCAAACATGAGCAAGGTATTCTTCGAAGAAATGGCCATTCGTGAGCCCGATTTGAATCTCGGGATCGGCGGGGCTAGCCATGGTGAAAGCACCGGTAGAATGATTGAAGGCGTAGAGAAAGTGCTCTTAGAGCAGAATCCGGATTGGGTTATCGTGTATGGAGATACGAATTCGACTTTGGCTGGGGCGTTGGCTGCCGTAAAGATCGGAATACCAGTAGCCCACATCGAGGCCGGACTTCGGTCCTTCAACAGGCGCATGCCGGAGGAGATCAATCGGGTGTTGACCGATCATGCGGCCGATCTACTCTTCACGCCGACCGCTACTGCCACGACCAATCTCGAGAACGAAGGGATTCTTGAGGCAAGGATACGGCAGTCGGGCGATGTTATGTACGACGCGGTGATTTTCTTTGGTGATAAGGCGCTTAAGAACAGCTTGATCCTTGAAAGGCTAGCGCTGAAGCCGCAAGAGTACATTCTCGCCACGATCCATCGTGCGGAGAACACGGACCAGAAAGATCATATGAAGGCGATACTCTCGGGATTTCGAGCGTCTGGCGTGAGTATCGTCTGGCCGGTTCACCCAAGAACGCGTCAACGGTTAAACGACTATGAGTTCACCGTGCCTGGCAACGTGTTGGTGATCGATCCGGTAGGATACATGGATATGTCGATGTTGGTACAAAACGCGAAGATGGTCGTTACCGATTCCGGCGGTCTTCAGAAGGAGGCCTACTGGTACCGTGTACCCTGTGGCACGGTAAGATCGGAAACAGAATGGGTAGAACTAGTGGATGCGGGATGTAGTCAGCTTATTGGTGTGGATCCGAGTTCGATAGCGAATTATCTGAACGATACGCATGACGTGTCCCCCGATGCGTGGGTTGGCGGCATTTTCGGCGACGGTACGGCGGGAGAATCGATCGTTCGAACGATTACAAGCGTATGACCTCGATTGTACTGGTAACCAGGGATTTTCCCCCTTATTGCGGTCAAACCGGTTGGATGATCCGGGTAGCAACGTTGGCAGATTTCCTCGTGGCGAAGGGCTACGACGTCACAGTAGTGGCGATCCGAAGAAGCAGGCGATTCGATCTTTTGGCTGTGAACCCGTCAGTTCATGTGAAATGGGTTTTCTCGATTTTCGAGTACTACAGGTATGACGATCGAGCGTGGTTAAGAAGGCCCATGAATCTGTTGGCGGCTCTTTTTCTTTTCGTGAAACGGATGGTTGGAAAAGAGCCTTATGATCGAACGGGTCTGTTTCTCGGGGTCTATCGGCGAGCATTCAACAAGATCAACGATGCCCAGGAGATATCGAACGTAATAATATCCACGCCTCCTCATTCGTTACAACAAATTGCGGTTTGGATTAAACAACGAAACCCATCGATAAATGTCTTGTCCGATTTCAGGGACGGTTGGTCCGTCAGACCGATGTATGCGGGAACTCTGTCGTTGAGGTACAAGGCGGAAGAATGTGAGCGACGGATATTTGAGACGGTGGACCGTGTCTTGGTTGTCAGCAGTGGAATGAGGAAAGTATACGGAGAGAAGTATTCCGTCGCGAACACGGTAGTCATGGAGAATGGTTATTCGAACGACACGATAGCGCCCGCGGGTTTCGAATTTTCCGCGGCGGTGGATCGCTTTCGCTCCGAGGGAAGAATCGTTTTGGGGTATTTCGGTTCCGGATCCGTCGGTCGCGATGGAGAGGAGCAAGATCTGACGATGCTGTTTCGTGTTATCGAGGAAGATGGCGCTCTAATAGATAGATTTGCAATAGTGTTGCAGGGGAGACTATCTGTCGAAAGAAAATTTACCAGTAAAGCATCCTACTCGATACATTCACCGGCAGCGCATTCTCAAGTGCTAGGAAATATGCAATTAGTCGATGTCGGGGTAAACCTGAACATGTCTTCGGAATATGCACCGTGTGTCATAGGGGGCAAAGTATATGAGTACATCTATACTTCCCGCCCGGTCTTGATCGTCGCGCCGGATGAAGCGATCAGTCTGAAAGAGATTGTGCAGGATACAGGAGGGTACTTCGCGAACGTAAACGACCGGAGCCAGATGCGGGAAACGTTTCACGAAATTTCCAGTGATTATCGCCTTAGGCGCGGTGCATTTGGCGAGAAACCTGATTCAGGCTGCCGGAAGAAGTACAGCCGAGATTCTCAGTATAAAAAGTTGCTGGAACTGCTCATTCATGACGCGGCTGACGAGGAAGCATGATCCTCAGTGGAACCCCTCCGTTTGTGTCCGTTATCGTGCCGGTATACAAAGATTGGATACGGCTGAACAAGTGTCTTCAAGCGCTGGGAGAACAAACTTATCCGGACGAATGCTACGAGATCGTCGTTGTTGACAATGAAGAGGTAGGTTTGTCGCGGGGAGAACTGGTAGCCGGGGGCGCGCGATTAATTTTATTGCACGAATCGACTCCGGGTTCCGACGCCGCCCGCAATACGGGTATGGTCGCGGCCAAGGGTACAATACTGGCCTTTACCGATTCGGATTGCGTGCCCGATCCGCGATGGCTCGAGAATGGCGTGAGCTTCCTTTT
>JAUIEZ010000016.1 GCA_030429665.1 Gammaproteobacteria bacterium
GCGGGGAGGACGATCTCGTCCCCGGAAGTTACGTCGCCATCTCGGTGTCGGATACCGGGCAGGGCATGAGCGAGGAGGTTCGCGCACGGGCTTTCGAGCCGTTTTTCACCACCAAGGCTGAAGGGGAGGGAACCGGTCTCGGCCTGAGCACGATTTTCGGATTCGTCAAGCAATCCGGAGGGCACGCGGAATTACGCAGCGAGTCCGGTAGCGGAACCGCGGTCACGCTCTACTTTCCCGCCGAACATGCCGTCGTGCCGGCGGATCCGGAATCGAGTCGGCCGGCAGCGGCGTCCATGCCTCACGTCGCCACGGGCGAGCGGATACTCCTGGTCGACGACAACGAGGCGGTTCGCGAAACCACGAAAAACATGCTGGAGGAACTCGGCTACGCGGTGTCTACCGCGAGTGCAGGCAAGGAGGCGATCGACCTGCTCGACAATGGCGAGAAGGTCGATCTGCTGTTCACCGACGTCGTCATGCCCGGCGGGATGAACGGGCTGGAGCTGGCCCGCCGCGCGCGCCAGTTGCGTCCGGGACTTTGCGTGGTGTGTGCGTCGGGCTACGTGGAGTCGGCCGTCCAGGCCGTCAACGATGATGCCGCCGGCGAGTCCTTCCACTGGATCGACAAGCCTTTCGACCTTGAGGGCCTTGCGCTCCGGTTGCGCGAGGCACTGTCATAACGATCGCGACGTATCGATTCTCCCGGTTCCGCGGCGGGTCCGGCCGAATGCAAACCCGTTGCCCTGGCGCCGAGGTGTGCGGATCGTCCTGTCGGAGGGAACGTTCACCGGCACACGTGAAGACATTGCCGGCGCGGTTGGCGTCAGCTCAACTTGAGTCCGAGCAGCGGCACTTCGGAGTAGAGCAGGTCGATATACTCCGGGGAGAGCCTCGAAGACTTGAAGTGGCGCGGTTGCCTGAGTTTCTCGACTTCCGCGCCGGGCGGCGGGCGGGGGAAGAAACGCGAGTCCGCCGCCAACACGGCGTCGGCATTGCCTATTAGCCGAGCGGCCGCCGCTTGCGCGCACTCCGCGAACAGGCACGGATCGCTTATGTACAGCGCCTCGTGGTACATCGTGTCGTCATGCTTGTTTCTGATCCACAACAGGACGCGGCACTCGCGCCCCTCCCGCCTAAGCAGCAGCGGATACATACCCAGTGCGACGTGTCGCTCGAACATCGGCCTGTCGCCATCGTGAATCGCGGCCAGGTCGACCGCGTCACCGCCGCGCATCCATAGCGAATCGTCGTGGCGGGCGGTGCGGGCGCGCCAGAAGTAGCGCCTGTCATCCAGTATGTTGAAACCGACCGCATCGGGCTCGAGTACCGCCCGGGTCTGTGGCGCCGCGTCGATCCCGAAATAGGTGATCGACGGGTCGCTCGTCGATTCACGCGCGATGGTTTTTGCAAGACCCCGGCCGCGGTAGGGTTTGAGCACATACAGGGACCCGATATTGCACAGTTTCTCCGCCCGACCTTGAATGTGCCGGGTCGAATGCACGAGCGCCATGGCGCCCACGATGCGGCCGTCGTCAACGGCTATCCAGCCGTGGTTCGGCGCTTCGTCGTACCAGGGACAGTGGGCGACGGCCCGCCAGCGCTCCATGCCCGGGCGTTCGTTCATGTGCTCGAACCAGAATCGCGCCAGCACCTCGACGTCTTCCCTTCCCGCCGCGCGGGTGACTATCGTCATCGATTCATACCCGAAAGGTTTCCCGTCCGAGCAGTCGGGCGGCGGGATGCGCCGCGAGCCGCAAGAGCAACAACTCGAGAAACTGCCAGCAGGCCTCGTCGTGATCGAGGTGGTGGGTGAGAATACCCGTCGGTTCGCCGGCGTCGACCGCGCCCGTGCGCCGGCCGCGAAGATGCTCGACGATTTCGTCGATCAATCGATCGGTGCCGCGGAACCGGCCGCCGCGTTTCCAGTTGACGATGTCGCAGTGCGTGTTGATCTGCAACAGCCCGGTGACCGGCCGGGCCTCGCGGCGGGGTCCGAACGTGGACAGTCCGTGGAAACCGCAGGTCGGGAGACGATTGCGTATCCGGCTCGATATGCGATTCCACGGCGGCACCATCACCGGAGCGAAACGCTTGTCGAACAACGCCTCGAGTCGATCGCGCCCGGCGTAAAGGCGTCGCATGAGGGCGAAATCGGGGAGGTCGCTATCGAGTTCGGCGCATCCCGACAACGATTCCGGCGACAGGTCGACATGGGCATGACCGTGTTGCAAGACGGTTGCGTTGGGCGCCTCGTGCAGTGCGTCAACGAGGTTCTCGTTGCACGCGGCCGGGATCGCCGCCACGAACAGCGGCGCGTCGTAATGGCGCGCCAGGCGGAGCAACCGCGCAAGATCGGTCGTCTTGCGGGTGGCGTCGTCGTCGCGCCACCAGAACGTGGCGATCCTGTCGTGCTCTCCCCATTCGTCCAGTTCGCGGACGAGCATTTGCCACGTACTCTCGACGCTTGTCGACAAGCGGCACGATATCACGGCTCCGGGATTTGGCAGCATATCCGCAAACTCCCGATTCGGTCGGCTCCGCGGCAAGGATCGGCGCCGGAGCCTTACTACCGCAAACCTATCACATTCGGCCGTCCCGATGCGCCTGGCGCGGACAATGCGAGTACCGGGACGACGGATTCGACGCGCCGTGCCGCGCGCGTGCGGTATCGTTCGTCAACGCTTTCGTCCCCCCCGCGTGCGGCCGGACTCCACGGTTCGACTCGCCACGGCGTCAAACTCGTTGAAATGCTCCCCGTGGGCAACCATGCGCCGGAAGCGTCGGGTGGCTTCGTCGCCGCGCCGCGCGGCGACGGCGTGAATGATCAGGTTGAGCACGACGGACAGGCTCGCGGTGGAGTCCCAGAACATGCCGACGTTGGTATTCATTTCCAGCACGTTGTCGGTGAACTCGCGGGCCCAGTGACTGAAACGGTCGGTGACGACGACGATCGGCATGCCGAGTTCCCGGGCCTTGCGGGTGAGCAGGATGCCCTTGCGTGCATAGGAAGCGGTGTCGACCACCACCAGGACGGATTCCCCGGCATTGGACTCGAGCACGTCGGAGAATATCCCGGTCGCTTCGTCGGCGAACCGCACGCCCGGTCGCACGTATTTCATGCGGCTGGAAAAGTCGAGCGCCACGCCCTGGGTGGCCTGGAAGCCGATCACGAACACCGTCGGCGTGTCGGCGATCAATTCGATGATGCGCGGCCAGCGATCGGCCGTGGTCATCTCGTAGGCATGCTGTACCGCTTCGAGCTCCAGCCTCAGGCTGCGAGTCAGGTGACCGATGTCGATGGCCCGATGCGTGAATCGTTCGCCGACATCGTCCAGCGCCTCCGCGTCCTCCGATCGCGGACGCAGGCGGTGCTTCAGGTCGCGCAGGTTGGCGTAGCCGAGGTCGCGAACGAAGCGGATGACGGTCATCTCGCTCACGCCGATGGCGCGCGCCAGCGCCGCGCCGGTCTCGAAGGGAATGGTGGATTCGTGCTCGCGAAAGTACGCCGCGATCGAGCGTCCGGCCGGCGTCAGTAACGGCTCTCGCGCGTCGAGCGCGGCGTGAAATTCGGCCCAGCCGCGGCTGCCGTCGCGTTTTCGCGCGCTCATGCCGGTACCGCCCCGCCACGGAGCGCGTCGAGGTCCGGCGCCGAGGCGATGAGTTCGCGCGTGTACTCGCTCGACGGCGATTCGAACACGGTCCGCGTGTACCCGACCTCCATCAACCGGCCCTGCTTGAGCACGGCCACGCGATTGCAGAAGCGGCGTACCACGGCGAGATCGTGGCTGATGTAGATGATGGTCAGGTCCCGCATCTCCTTCAGCCGCGCCAGCAGCCGCAGTACCTGCGCCTGGATGGTGACGTCGAGCGCCGAGGTTACCTCGTCGGCGATCAACAGGCGCGGCGACAATGCCAGGGCCCTGGCGATGGCGACGCGCTGGCATTGCCCGCCGGAGAGTTGTCGCGGTTTGCGCCGCGCCAATGCCGGAGACAGCTCCACCATGTCCATGAGTTCGGCGGCGCGCTCGCCGGCTTCGCCGGGGTCGGCCAATCGATGGCGCCAGATCGGTTCGGCGATGGCGTCGAGCACGCGCATTCTCGGGTTCAGCGAATCGTAGGGACTTTGGAACACCATCTGCACGTCGCGGCGAAAGCGCGCCCGTTCGGACTTGTCGAGTCCGGCAAGCGCTCGACCGTCGTAGCGGATGCTGCCGGCGCTGGTGTCGACGAGTCCCAGCACCGCGCGTGCGAGGGTGCTCTTGCCCGATCCGCTTTCCCCGACGATGCCGAACGTCTCGCCGGCATGCACGTCGAGCGAGACGTCCGCCAGCGCGTCGATGCCCTGCGTCTTGTCGCCGCCGAAGGCGACCGTTCCGCCGCGTCGCGCGAAACGCACGCGCAGGCCTTTCACCTCGAGCAGCGGCGCCGGCCGGGCGTGCCGGCCCGACGACATTTCCAGGCGGCCGGGCTGTGAGTCGATCAATTCCCGGGTGTAGGCGTTCCGAGGCTGTCGGACGACGTCGGTGACGGTACCCTGCTCGACGACCTCGCCGCCTCGCATGACCACGACGCGGTCGCAGACCTCCGCCACCACGCCGAGGTCGTGGGAGACCAGGATCATCGACAGTCCCCTTTCGCGGTTGAGCGTGCGCAGCAGTCTGAGGATGCCGGCCTGCACGGTCACGTCGAGGGCGGTCGTGGGTTCGTCGGCGAGCAACAGGCGCGGCTCGCACGCGAGGGCGCAGGCAATCAGCACGCGCTGCTTCATGCCGCCCGACAGTTCGTGAGGATAGGCGTTCATGCGCGTCCCGGCGTCCTGGATGCGAACCACCTCGAGCAGTTCCAGGGCCCGGCGTCGCGCGGCGCGGCGATCGAGGCCGAAATGAAACTTCATCGGTTCGGCGACTTGCTCGCCGATGGTCATCAGGGGGTCGAGGTGTGACGACGGGTTCTGGAAGATCATCGAGACCTGGCGGCCGCGCACCGCCGCCAGTTCGGCCGGTGTCAGCGTCGACAGTTCGCGCCCGTCGTAGACGATGCGGCCACCGACCCGCGCGTGGCGAGGCAGCAGCCCCAGCAGCGCGCGGCAGCTGACCGACTTGCCCGAACCGCTTTCGCCGACGATGCCGAGAATCTCGCCGGGTTCGACCTTGAAGCCCACGCCGCGGACCGCGTTGACCACGCCGTCGGGGGTGGTGAAGTCGACGGCCAGCGAGTCGATTTCCACCAGCGGCTTCATTGGTCCACCTGGTGGCGCCTGGCCAGTCCGTCGCTGACCAGGATCAGTCCCAGTCCCAGGGTCACCGCGGCGAGGCCCGGGAAGAAGCAAATCCACCATGCCTGGATCACGTAGGGTTGGCCGTCGGCGATCATGACGCCCCACTCGGCCGTGGGCGGCTGGGCGCCGAGGCCGAGGAAGCCAAGGCTCGCGCCGGCCAGGATGACCAGCAATGCGTCGGTCCATGCATAGATGAGTATCGGCCCCAGGGCGTTGGGCAGTACGTGGCGGAAAAGGATCACGCGATGGGGAAAGCCCAGCGTTCGTGCCGCGTCGACGAACTCGGCGCGCTTGAGCACCAGCACCTCGGCGCGAATCAATCGCGCGTAAGCGACCCAGGCGACCAGCGCCAGGGCGATGAAATAGTTCATCAGGCCCGGTCCCAGCACGCCGACGATGGCGATCACCAGGATGAAGAATGGAAACGCCACGGTGATGTCCACCAGGCGCATCATCGCCATGTCCACGGCGCCGCCGAAGTATCCCGACACCAGCCCCACGGCGATGCCGATGGCGAGCGGTGCGAGTACGCCGACCAGGCCCATCCAGATGTCGATGCGGGCGCCGTGCAGGACGCGCGACAGAACGTCGCGACCGAGCTGGTCGGTTCCGAACGGGTGCGCCGGAGAGGGTGCGCCGAGAATCCCGCGCAGGTCGATGGCGTTGGGGTCGTAGGGTGCGATCCAATCGGCGCCGAGCGCCATCACCAGCCAGCCGAGGAGGATTATGCCGCCGACGGCAATCTCCGCGGTACCGGGGCGGCGGGGGGCGGGCGCCGGGCCGGCGGTGGCGTCGATCATCGCCCGGTCCTCGGATCGATGGCGGCGGTGAGCAGGTCGACGGTGAGGGTTACCAGCACCGTGCCGACGGCATAGGCCAGGGTCAGGCCCTGAACCACGTAGTAGTCGCGGCCGATCACCGAGCCGACCATCAGCGCGCCCAGGCCAGGCACCGCGTAGACGATCTCCACCACGACCGAGCCGCCGATCAGGAATGCGACCATGATACCGAGCAGGTGCAGGGTGGGCAGCACCGAGTTGCGCAGGATGTGGCGCCGGAAGATGATCCCCTCGGGCAGCCCCTTGGCCCGGCAAGCCACCACGTAGTCGGATTCCATCTGTTCGATCAGTGCGCCGCGCAAATTGCGGACCAACAACGGGATCAGCCACAGCGATGTGCTGACAGCGGGCAGAAACAGGTGGTGCAGGTGCCCGGTGAATCCCTCGCCCCAGCCGCTGACCGGAAACCATCCCAGTTCGGCGCCGAAATAGCGGCCGAGCAGTACAGCCAGCCAGAACACCGGCACGCTCATGCCCAGCACGGTGAACAGCCGGATCGCCTGGTCGGCGAGGCGATCCTGGGTTCGCGCGGCGATGACGGCGAGCGCCAGCGTCGCCGGAATGGTGATCGCCATCACGTAGCCGATCAGGAAAAGCGTGCGCGGCAGGAATTGCACGATCAGCTCGCTCACCGGCAACCGGTAGCGGATGGAGCGACCGAGATCGCCCTCGAGAACGTTGCCGATGTAGACGAAGTACTGGCGCCAGGCGGGCTCGTCCAGTCCGTAGGCCAGCCGTACCGCGGCCACGGCCTCGTCGGTGGCGCGCGGACCGAGAAGGAGACGGATCGGATCGCCGGGCGACAGCTTCACCAGCAGGAAGCTGATGATGCTGATGCCGATCAGTACCGGAATCAGCGAGATCAGCCGCCGGCCGATGTAGGTGATCTGTGGCATGCGCGAGTGCCGGCGCGAGGGGCGGCGTGGCCGCCCCTCGCGATTTCCGTTACGGGTTCAGTTCGCTTCCTTCGAGCGTCCACTGCAGGGCCGGCGTCATGCGCAGGCCGGTGATGCGCTGGCCGTAGGCGTTCGCGAACGGCGGGTAGTACAACGGAATCTGAGACACCTCGCGGGTGGTGATCTCCTCGATCTCGCGGTACATCGCGGCGCGCTTGTCCTCGTCCAATTCGGCGGCTGCCGCCTCCACGAGCTCGTTGACCTTCGCGTTGTCGTAGTTGGTGTAGTAGGACCGGTTCCCGCAGGCGCCGCAAACGGCCCAGCGCACGGCGAGGTCCGGGTCGGTGGTCTCGTTGTACCACCAGGTGGGCGCCGCGTCGTAGTCGCCGTCCGGCACGCGGCTCCACCAGGTGCCGCCGTCAACCTTCTCGATGCGGGATTTCAGGCCGATGGCGGCCCACTGGGCCTGCATCAGCACCGCCTGCTTCTCGCGCTCGGGGTTGTCGGCGATCAGGATGACCAACTCTTCGCCGTTGTACGGCGACTCGGCCAGCAACGCCTTCGCGGCTTCGGGGTCGTAGCCATGGATATCGAGACCGGCGTCGTGGTACTTGAGCGCGTTGGGCAGCGTGGTATTGGCGGGCGTCGCCGCACCGAAGGTCATCGCCTCGGTGATGGCCGGTCGGTCCAGGGCCATCGCCGCGGCTTGGCGAATCTTGAGATCGTCGAACGGCGCGCGGCCATGATTGAGCAGCACCATGAAGATGACCGTGGAGGGTTCGAGCGGCATGTCGATGTCGTCGCGCGCCTTGAGCTCGGCGACCTGGCTCCACGGGATTTCGCGCGCCGCGTCCAGTTCACCGGAGATCATCATGGACACCCGCGTGTTCTCCGCGGTGACCTCGAGCAGCTCGGCACCGGCGTTTTTCGGGAAACCCTCGCGCCAGTAGTTCGGATTGGGCGCGATCACGAGTTTCTCGTTGGGCACCCACTCCTCGACCATGTAAGGCCCGGAGACTACCGGGTCGGCCGAGAAAGCCTCTTCGCCTCGCGCCTCGACGTCTTTCTTCGACACGATGCCGACGTTGAACACCTCGAGGTTTCCCAGGAAGGGCGCGAAAGGCGATTTAAGGGTAAGCACGACGGTGCGTTCGTCGACGGCCTCGGCCGTGTCCAGTTGTTGCAGCGGGGCCGGGTAGGCCGACTCCTCGCCGTCACGCACGCGCAGCAGGGAGAACACGACGTCCTCGGCGGTGATCGGTTCGCCGTTGGAGAACATGGCGTCGCGCAGCTTGAGCGTGACGACCGCGCCGTCCTCGGACAACTCCCAGCTTTCGGCCAGGCCGGGTGCAAGCGCGCCGTCGTCGTCGAGACGAACCAGGCGTGAGTACAACTGGCCGAAGGTCTCGATGTTGCCCGCGGCCGCGGAGCGCATCGGGTCCAGCGTGGTGGTCTTGTACGGCGATCCGATGCGGATCTTGTCCTGGGCGAGCGCGGGTGTCGCGGCGAGCAAGGCGGCAAGCGCCGAGGCCGCCAGGAAGCGGTGGGTGACGTTTGGCATGGGATTCTCCTCCTCTTGCTGTGTTTCACCGCGATGCCATGGTCGGTCATCGCGGTGTTGATAGAAGTCTAACATGCGTCGTAGGTTGGGAGAAATATATACTCGGTTCGCCGAACGCACAACGCCGCCGGCGCGGTGCGGAGATTCGATGGTCGAGATGGACGAAGCGGCGTACGGGCCGGGGTCGTCCTGCACCCGCGCTCACCGCCGTCGCGGCACGATTCCGGATAGAGGATCGTCCCGGTTGCGGCACCGGCGTGCCGATTGCCGGGACGTGGTGTCTGCGGGCGGGCGAAACGGCCCCGCGGCGCCGCGGGGCCGCGAGCGATCAGCGGTTGGTGATGGTCACCAAGCCGGCCTCGGGGTCGACGACGAGGCGGTCGCCGGTGCGAATCAGTGTGGTCACGTCGCCGTCGACGAAACGGTCGCACATCGTCATGTCGGCGAGGGCCGCGCCCTGGGCGAGTATCGTGTTGGCCGCGTTGAAAAGGATGGCCTTGGGCGCGATGCCCCGCGACTTCATCTCGTGGAGCATCCAGGCCGAAGCGACGCCGCCCTTGGCCGTGTTGAGCACCAGGATTCGGTCGACGTAGGACTGTCCGGCGAGCTTGTGCTGGGGCCGGGAGAACACGCCGTTGATGCGGTCGAGGTCGTAACGGGCGGAAAAATTGTCGTCGGCGACCAGCGCCTCGCCCTCGACGCGCGGGCCGATGCCGACATGGCATTTCAGATTAATCATCAGACGATCTCCCCGGCCATGGCCGAATCGACGCAGCGTTGCATGCTGGCCAGCGCCGGCTGGTAGCCGTAGCCCCCGAGAATGTTGACGATCTTCGCGGAGTTACTGAGCAGGCGCGTCCAGCCATTGGCTTCGCCGATCTCCCGGGCATACTGGTTGTAGAAGCAGGTTCCCTGCAGCACCTTGGCGCCGGCGGCCTCCAGCGCCTCGACGAGCTTCATCCGCATCGCGTCGGCGTACACCTGCGGCGACGTGCAAACGATAACCGGCGAGACGAAGCGCTTGCCCTCGCTGTAACGGGCCAGCTGCTGCATTTCAACGAGCGACAATTGCGGCGCCGCGAACACCACCACGTCCACCTTGTCGCCCGGGCTGCCGAACCCGGAGCGGAGCGCGTCCAGGTCGGCCTCGGTCACGCGTTCGATATCCAGTGCGTCGGCACCGATCGCATCGGCGGAGGGCGCCTCGGGCGTGATGCCCTCGATATGGAACAGCGGAATGGATCCGTAACTGGCCATGGCCGCGCCGAAGTGCTTGAGATCGTCGGAGGTGGGCACGACGTCGATTCCCTCGATGAAGGGCACTTCCCAGTACGAACCCGCCCTGCGGCCGATCACGGCGCCCAGCACGCCCCAGTCGGTCAGCTCGCGGGGCTGGGCTTCGACCCGGAATCGCCGCGTGGCGCGTCGTCGCTCGTCAAGGTGCAGGCCATAGCGGGGCGTGCGGCCGGTCAGTCCGGCGGCGAGCGCTGACGGGCCGCCCTCGTAGTTGGACCGGGCGCCGCATACGCTGTTGGTGTAGATGACCACGCCGGTGTCGCCGAACGCCACGTGATCGCCCAGCACCGGCGACATGACGGTCTGGTAGTTGATGCAGGTGTTGGTCATGAGGATGCCCATGCGCTCGCAAGCGGCGATGGTGCGCCGGTCGATGTCGGCCATTTCCTCCGTCTGGCCCAGCGGGCGGTAGTAGTCGAGGTCGACGCCGCGCGGATCGGTGATCATCGGAATCGCCACCCGAGCGCCCTGGTCGGCGAGGCGCTCCATGAAGTCCACACCGGCATCGCCCACCGATTCGGGATCGGCCATCATGTGCGATTGGCTCACCGGTACCAGGTCGACCGCGTCGAACATGCGTCCGACCTTGAGTTGATGGTCGATGGCCCAGCGCACCGGCTCGCTCATCTCTCCGGCCAGCATGGCCCGTTCTTCATGGGTCAGCTTCATCGGCATGACTCCTGTCGTAGGTGATCTCGGATCGGTTCGGTCATTTCATGGTCTCCGGCAGCCAAAGGACGATGTCCGGGAATAGATAGATGAGGTACAGCATGACGATCTGCACCAGCAGGAAGGGCAGGGCGCCGCGCGCCAGCTTCCACAGGTCGATTTTCGATATGCCGTGGATCGTGAAAAGGTTCACGCCGATGGGCGGCGAGATCTGCGCGATCTCCATGGCGATGGCGGCGAAGATGCCGAATACGATGGGGTGCATTCCCACCTGCTCGGCGACCGGGAAGAAGATGGGAATGGAGATCAAAAGCATCGCCGCGCTTTCCAGGAACATGCCGAGGACGACGTAGGCGATGATCATCAACGTGACCGCGTATATACCGCTTGCGTTTTCGATGATCGCCGCGGCGATCATCTGCGGCACCTGCTCGAAGGTCAGAAAGTGTGCGAAGTACTGGCCGAAGACGATGAGCATGAACAGCATCGAAGTGGTCCCGGCCGCCGCGATCGCGGCGTCGCGCAGTTTCCGCGCATCAAGTCGGCGTTGCAGCGCGCCCAGGAGCACCACGTAGAGCACCGACAGCGCGCCGACCTCCGTGGGTGTGAACAGGCCGGTGTAGATGGCCGCGATAATGATGATCGGCAGGAGCACGATACCCACCGAACGGCGGGTTACGCGCACCCGCTCGCCGAGCGGAACGTGGTGCGCTACGCGTATGGACGGCCGAGACAGCAGCACGTACAGGCTGAATGCGCCCATCATGATAAGCCCGGGCACCACGCCGCCGATGAAAAGCTGGCCGATGGACGTTTCGGTGATGACGCCGTAGAGGATCAGCGGAATGGAGGGCGGGATGATGATGCCAAGCGTTCCGCCGCCCGCCACGAAGCCGCCGGCGCGCCGTTCACCGTAGCGTTCTTCGATCAGCAGCGGAATGGCCACCAGTCCGACCGTGGCCGCCGTGGCTACCGACGATCCCGAGATGGCGGCGAAGATGCCGCAGGCGGTAATGGTCGCGACGCCCAGCGAGTTCGGTATCGACCCGGCCCAGGCCTTGGTCACCTCGAACAGGTCGCGGCCGGCGTCGGTGCGCTGCATCAGCGTGCCGGTGAAAATGAACAGCGGCAGCGCGACGAGTTCGAAGATCAACGCGCCCTGCCACGAAGTATTGATGAAATTGCGAAAGACGTGGAACGGATCCTCGATCAGAAGCGCGGCGACGAACGCGGCGACGCCCATGGAGACGAACACGGGCACCGACAGCAGCATGAGGAAGAACAGAAGGAAAATGGCGATGTAGCCTACGTAGTCGTAGAAAAAGTCGACCAGCATGGCTTCAGTCCCCGACCAGTTCAGGGTGCGGCGTGGTGTCGCCTTCCACCATTTGTACCAGGGTCTGGAGGAGCAGGCCGAGCCCCCCGAGCGGTATGGATAGCTGCGGGATCCACAACGGTACCTCGAGGAGAGTCGCCGATACGATGTCGTTGGAGATCGAGTACCACATGAAATAGACGCCGGAGGCGATGATAAGCAGCGCGAACAACAGCGTGGTGACCTGCGCGATGCGGTCGAATATGTGTCGTTTCGAGGGAAACAATCCGATCAGCAGCGTTACCCGGAAATGAGCGCCGCTCTTCACCGCCAGCGCGTTACCGAGAAAGCCGAGGAAGATGAACGCGTAGAGCGTGGTCTCGAATACCCAGATGGTCGGGCGATTGAACGAGCGGGCGACGGCCTCGTAGGTGATCGGCAGGCACAAGACGATGATCAGGCCCACGGAGACAATGGTCATCGCCGAGCCGATCTTGCGGGCAATGGAAAGCATCGTGTTCTCGTGTTGCGAGGTGCGGCGCCGCAGCGGGAGGGCGGTTGGAGGTTCGGGCAATCGCCGGACGGACGGGCGGCGAGGCCGCCCGTCCGTTCGGCGATCAATCGGCGTCGATGAGTTCCTGGATCTCTTTCGAGTAGGTTTCGCGGGCGGCGGCCGCCAGCGGCTCCAGGCGTTCGGCGAAGGCGTTCCACATCTCGCTGCCGGGCTCGACCACGGTGACCTCGTTGCCGGCGTCCCGTACCTCGTCGAGCAGGCTCGCGAGTTTGTCGATGGCGAACTGTTGCATGTGGTCGCGCGCTTCGGCGGCGGCCTCCACCAGCGCGGTGCGGTGCTCCGGCGACAGACTGTCGTACTTGTCCTTGTTCATCACGTAGCCATGGATGAGGGTGCCGAGGACGCCGTTGGGCACGAACATGTTGGACGTCACCTCGTAGTGCTTGAGGCCGACGGCGCCGCCCAGGCCGCCCATGGCGCCCTTGACCGTGCCGCGCTGCAAGCCGGAGTAGACGTCGCCGACGCCCATGATGGTCGGCGCGGCGCCGAGCGTCTGCAGTACTTCCGCGGAACCCTTGGAGTAGGCGCGGATGGACTGGTTTTCAAACGACTCGGGACCGGTGATCGGGAAGTTGGTGGAGACCACCGGGGGACCGATGTCGAACAGGGCGATGATCACCGCGCCCTCGTCGCGCAGCTTGTCGTCAAAATAGTCGAAGACCGGGTTGCCGGGTTTAAGATTGTCGCGGGTCCAGGGCATGGACTTGTCCCACAGCGGCGTGGTGAGTATGCCGACGTCGGCGACCCGTCCGGACCAGTTGTCGAGCGTCGTCAGGGAAATGTCCACGGTACCCTGCGGTATCGCCGTGGCGACGAACTGCTGCTTGACCATCTCGCCGCCGGCGAATGTCCGCAGTCGGATCTCGTTGCCGGATTTTTCCGCCAGCAGTTTCTCGAACAGCGGCACGAACTCGGCCACCTGGTAATGCTTGGGGCTGCCCCAGCTGGACAGGGATAGACGTTCGGCAAGTGCCTGTTGCGTCGAGGCGACGGCGGCGAGGGCGACGACGGCTACGCCGAGCAGGGACTTTTTCAAGACGGGTTCCTCCGTAATAGTCAGTGGGCTGGCCGGTGGCGAGACGAAACGCCCTGGCCGGTTCGAGATGCCGTTTCTGCATGACGGCGAAGATAACTATATAGTAACTACAGCATAGTACAATATCACTGTCAACGGGCCGCGGAATCTGGTAGGAAATCTCAGCGCAGGGCTAATCTGTTGAAAATCAAAAAATGAAGACGTTCTCCCTCGACCGGGCCAACGAGTTCGTGCGTCGATACTGGCCGCCGGAAAGTTCGTATCCAAAACATGAACAGCTCAGGCGGGCGTTGACCGAGTCGATCGTCGAGGGGTTCTGGGCGCCGGGTGCCCGCCTGCCCACCGAGTCCGAATTCGTGGCGAGTACGCCGTGCAGTCTCGGTACCGTGCAGCGGGCGCTGCGCGAACTGGTTTCCCAGGGCATCATCGAGCGGCGGCGCGGCAGCGGCAGCGTGGTGGCGGACCTGAATGCGCCGACGGAAATGCCTTTGCACATGCGCTACCTCGGTGACGATGCCGATCCGCCCGCTCACCTGCCGCGGTACACGCGGGTACTCGCTCGCCGCATCGTGAACGAGCCCGGACCATGGTCGCGCTACATCGCGCCGGACAACCAACCGGTGGTGCGAATAGACCGCGTATTCTCGATCGACCGGCGGCTTGAGGTGTACTCGGTGTTCTACGCCGACGCCGCGCAGTTTCCCGAACTCGTCGAACTGCCCGTCGAGGCGCTCGGCAATCGCAATTTCAAGGTGTTCATGGCGCGGCGATATCACACCGCCGTGCACCGAGTGAAACAGGCGTTGCGCTTCGAGCAGCCGCCCGATGAAGTGGTTCGTAACAGCGACTGCGAGGCCGGCATCCCGGCGGCCGTGTTGAACGTGGTGGGCTACGCGCTGAACGAAGCGGCAATGTACTACCAGGACTTCTACCTGCCGCCGTCGTCCATGGTGCTCGACCTGGGCGTTGCCGTTCGTTCCTGACGCAAGAACTCAGTGGCAGGTCGAGACGACGCGCCGCCAACTGTCTCGATCGCGCCCGACTGCGAACCGGACGTCGTCGAACGTAAAAAAGCGGTCGCCCGGCGTCCGGCGAATCCCTGCCGGGCGCGCCGGCGTCAGGCCGCGGACCAGCCTCCGTCGATGGGCAGCGCGGCGCCGGTGAACGACGCCGCCTCGTCACCGCACAGGAAGCAGGCCAGCGCGGCGATCTGTTCGACGGTGACGAACTGTCGGGTCGGTTGCGCCCGAAGCAGTACATCCTCGATGACTTGCTGCTCGGTGATGCCGCGCGCCTTGGCGGTGTCGGGAACCTGCTTTTCCATCAACGAGGTCCATACGTAGCCGGGACAGATCGCGTTGATCGTGATGCCCTGCTCGGCGACTTCCAGCGCGGCGGACTTGGTCATGCCGACGATGCCGTGCTTGGCGGCGACGTAGGCGGACTTGTAGGGCGACGCGACCAGGCCGTGTACCGAGGCGACGTTGATGATACGCCCGAAGCCCCGCGCCTTCATGCCGGGCAGGACGGCCTTGATGCCGTGAAAGGCCGCGCTGAGGTTCAGCGCGATGATGGTGTCCCACTTGTCCTCGGGAAATTCGTCGATGGGAGAGACAAACTGGATGCCGGCGTTGTTCACCAGCACGTCCACCTTTCCCATCGCTTGTTCGGCATCGTGAACCAGTTCCCGGATTTGCGCGGGACGGGTCAGGTCTGCCTGGCGGTAAAGGACGGTCACCCCGCTTTCGTCGGCAAGCTTTCGGCGTTGGCTTTCGACCGCGTCGGCTGTTTCGATACCGTGCATGAAGACGTTCATGCCGCGTTTCGCGAACGCATCGGCGATGCCCAGCCCGATCCCGCTTGATGAACCGGTGACCAGTGCGCATCGAGATTCGGTCATTGGTTTTCTTTCCTCGAGTTGTCGTTCGGCCGACGACGCGTCGTCAGACCAATAGTAGTACCGTCGACATGGCGATGAGAAACCACAGGGCGAAACGCCGGAACTGCTTGTCATCGACGTGCGGAAACATCCTGCTGCCCAGCCACGCGCCGGCGAAAAAGCACGGGGCCAGGATCGCCGCGGTCGTCGCCCTCTCCATGTCGAGCGCGCCTCGAACGCCGAGAACGGCGAGCGCGGCGACGGATATCGCGACGATGAATATCGTCAGGTTCGAGCGCGTGACCGAGATGCTGTCGGGACCCGATAGCAAGTAGAGTATAACCGGCGGCGCGCCGACGCTGGTGGCGGAGACGAGCAATCCGCTGAGACCCCCCATGGCTGCCGCGGTCCGGGTACGTTGCGGCCCGTTGTAACGGAAACCGCGCAACATCACGAAGGCCAGCAGCAGGACCGTCGCCGCGATAAGTCGCCGCAACAACAGGGGATCCAGTTCCGTCAGCGCGAACGTGCCGAGGGGCGCGGTCACGCAGGCCGCCACGCACAGGGGCATGAGGATGCGCGCGTTAGCCTGTCGCAGGGCATCCGGAAGCATGTTCAGGGCGGCGAAGCCTTCCAGGATGAGCGCCACGACGACCGCCGTTTCGGGTCCCGCCACCAACGCCATCGGCGCGGTGAAAACCATGGAACCGCCGAAACCGGTCATCCCTCGCACCCAGCCGGCGAGGAAGGCCAGGGGAGCTCCCCCGAGCAGGATCCAGGCGCTCGTCATCACCCGGCTCCTGCACGCCGGGCGTCGAGCGTGGTCTCGGCGCGGCGTTCCGCCAAGTCAACCGCCATGTTTTCAGGTTCGTAAATCAGTATGAAATGTTTCATATACGTTTCGTGGTGACTTGCCACCTTGACGATCTTTGGCGTCGACGGGTTCGTTGGGCGGTAGTGATAATGTAAGTAAAGTATCTGATAAAACAGCAATAAATATCGTGCTTCGTGTTCGCGGCGAGCATTGCTTCAACCCGATACATCCAACCATACGAAATGAGTTGACACTTATTCGCAGATTTTAATACGATTACTATCGTATTATGATACTTTGATCCACGAAACTTAGAACAAGGCGTAGATTGCCTAGGAGGAAATCATAGTGAATGATCGTTTGAGTATTGCATTTCGGTCCGTGGTGGGCGTGGCGGCATTGTCAGCCGCCGCTTTCGTATCGACACAGGCGTCGGCGCAAACCGTTGTGCCCATGTTGACTTGTCCGCTGGGTTGCGGCGTCGTGCAGACGCAGACTGTATTGGCGGCCCAGATGGCCCGTTCCAACGCGTCCATATTGCCGGCCGCCCAGGAGACTCCCGGATACATGTACAACGTCCGGGCAATGGCCGAAGAGGCGCGCTGGGGCAAGACGGTATTCGGTACAGAGGATATCGTGATACAGGCCGCGCTGCGGGGCGGACGGCCCGCGGTCGAGAAGTTCATGCCGGTGGAGGTGCCGATCCGCTTCAAACTGCTCTACGGCGACGGCATGGTGGCGCATGGCAAGTACTTCGTCACCCTGGATCCGGAGATCAAGAGCATCGAGGATCTCAAGGGCAAGCGGGTCTCGATCGGCCTGCCGACCCAGAGCGACTGGGGCATGGCCGCCAGCCTGTTGCTCGAGCACCGCTACGGAATTACCGCCGAAAACACCGAAATCCGTCACGTGACGCCGTCGGTCATGACCCAGGAATTGATCGATGGCAATACGGACGCCTGCCTGCTGCCGCTCGTCACCAATGCCGACGGTGACGTGTGGTGGACCGCCGACCTGACGAGCAAGATCGAGGCGTCCGGTCAGAAGATGTACTACCTCGGCGTCGATCAGGCCGCGGTAGATGCAGTCAAGGAAAAAACGGGTATCTCCATGGTAACCGTGACCGTGCCGGCCGGTACGCTGCCGCATCAGGATTCACCCTTCGTGGCCGGTATCTCGCGCGCCTACGAGGCGGTGCATCCGGACTTTCCCGAAGAGGTTGCCTACGAGTTGGTGAAAAGCGTCGTGGAGCACGGTCCCAAGTTGCGCGAAACGGGCCAGGGGTTCTGGAAGTGGTGGTCGAAGACCAACATGGTCGCCGGCTTGAGCGAAGAGAACGCGCACCCTGGCGCAATTCGAGCCTACAAGGAAATGGGTATGTGGGAAGCGCGCAATGACTACCCGCCGGTGACCTACCCCGAAGCCGCAAACTAGGCTTCCATCGGTTATCCACCGACGACGGCGACAAACCGTGGCCGTCATTCACTGATGCGCCCGGCGCGGACAAGGCCGCGCCGGGCGCGTCACGTCGCGCGGCCGGTTGGTCGTCGCGGCGTAACTCCCGGTAATATTCACATGGTCGAACCCTGTCGGGACGAAACTTCGTCCCGCTGCCCCGGTGTTTTCAAATGAATGGTGACCGACTGGCCAAGGTCCTCGAGATGGTTCTGTGGTTTATGGGTATCACCCTGGCCGGCTACATCTCCCTGAGTTTGTTCGGGCTTGTTTCCCACGGGTCCGAGTTCTACGTCGATTTCGCCCTGGGCGTGGTCGCGATGTCCGGCGTGCTCGCGCTAATCGAGACCAACAATCGCCGCAATAGTGATGATATCGGCGTCATGCGCACGGCGGTGAGGGCCTTCTGGGCCGTTACGTCCACCGCGCTCGGCGTCGCGGGACTCGTCTACTTTCGGATCAATATCGATTCACTGGTGCTCAACGCGCCGTTCTTTTCGTCTACCGACATCATGTTCGGCTATTGCACGATGTACGCCATGATCGTGCTCACGTGGCTGCACTGGGGATGGCTGCTTGCCAGCATCTCGGCGTTGTCCATCGCGTACTTCTTCTTTGGTCACCTGATTCCCGTTCCGCTGCTTCAGCATCCGGGATACACGGAAGCCTTCGTCATGAACTACGTGTCCCTGAACACCAACCAGGGGTTCTTTCAGTTCTCCGGCGTTGCCGCGGACCAGATTTACCTGCTGACGTATTTCGGCGTCGCGTTGCTCGGCGTCGGTATGCTTCGCCTGGTCATCGAGGTGGGCAAACTCGCGGGAACCAGGGTGAAGGGCGGGGCGGCGCTGCCGGCGGTTATCGGCAGCGGCGCAATCGGCGCCGTGATGGGGCAGGCGGTATCCAACGTCGTGTTGTCGGGCCGACTGACCATCCCGATGATGAAGCGATATCACTACTCGGGCGCGATGGCCGGCGCGATCGAGGCCACCGCCTCGTCGGCGGGACAGATCCTGCCGCCGGTGCTCGGCCTGGCCGGATTTCTCATTGCTTCGTTCCTCGGCATTCCCTACGTGACAGTCGCGCTGGCGGCGCTGGTTCCCGGCCTCCTGTATCTCGCCGGAATCAGTACCGCGATCGCGGTCTACGCCATGCGCGAGAATCTGCCCAAGCTCGACGAGTCGGTCGACATGGCATTGATATGGCGAATGACGCCGACGTTCCTGGTGTCCTTCGTCGCGGTCATCTGGCTGTTGCTCGGCTTTCGCTCGCCCGGATACGCCGCATTGATCGGCATGGCTGCCGCGGTCCTGCTGGCCCTGTTCCAGGGGCCCTACCGACCGAAGCTCACCGACATCAAGGAGGCCTTCCGCGAGGGCATGCTGTTGACGACGATCCTGTCGCTGCTGATTCTCGCCATCGGACCGCTTGGACAGGTCATGGTGAGTACTAACCTGTCCGGAAGGCTGGCGACCCTGCTCGCCACGATTCTGCCGGACGTCGAGCTGCTGCTGTTGATCGGCGCGATGATACTTTCGATCATCCTTGGCATGGGGCTTCCGACGCCGATCGCGTACGTGGTCGCCTCGCTTGCGATGATTCCGTTCCTGCAACATGTTGGCGTCGAGGCGCTACAGGCGCACTTCTTCGTATTCTACTTTGCCGTCTTTTCCACGCTGACACCGCCCATTGCCGTCTCGGTGTTGGCATCGACCAAGTTGTCCGGCGCGTCGTTTCGCAGCACGTCGATTCACGCCCTGAAATTGGCGGCGACGACGTTCATCATTCCCTATGCATTCGTCTTCAACAAGGAATTGCTTTCTTTTCCGAACCTCGATCTCGGGGTCGTCATGCCCGTCATCGAAGTGCTTGCCACGCAGGTGGCGGTGTCGGTCGCGGCGTACGGATATTGCTTCAAACGACTGACGCAATGGGAACGATTGCCGTTCTGGATCATTACCGCCGTCGGTTACTGGACGCTGACCCGTCACGGTCGGCCGGTGATACTGGATGTCGTCCTTGTCTCGTCCCTGGTCATCGTGGCTGCCGTGTTCTACTTCGGCGCCCGCGGTCGACGGGAGCGAGGTGTCTGCAAACTGAAAGTGGAGTAAGGAGGAAAAATTGAAACCCAACTTGTATTCCGAGGAAAAAGTCGTGTTGACGCTGGCGCCCACCGGCGGACTGCACGGCAAGGAAGCCAACTCGGCGCTCCCCGAGCAACCCGAAGACATCGTCGATGCGTTCGAACGCGGTTACAAGGCCGGCGCGACGGTGGCGCACATTCACGTTCGCGACAAGCAGGGACGCACGTCCGCGGATCTTTCCATCTACAGTGAAGTCATCGCCGGTGTGAACGAGCGCTGCCCCGGCATGATTACCCAGGTTGGCAACGGCATCGGCATCCGTCGCGAAGACGACGGTTGGAGCGGGTTCACCCAGGAGCAGCGCATGGCGCTGCTCGATATCACCCCGGCGCCGGACATGCTCACGGTGAACGCGGGCACGTTCCACTTCCAGCACAAGAACGTCGAGTTCCTGTTCGACAACAGCAAGAGCTGGAACGCCGAGTTCGTCACCGGCTGCCGCGAACGGGGTATCGTCAACGAGTTGGAAGTCTACGACATCAGCCACATCGTCAACATGTTGCAGTTGCGCGACGCGGGTCTGTTCGACGAGCCGATGCACTTCAGCTTCGTGCTCGGAATCAACGGCGGCATTCCCGCCGATCCCCGCTACCTGCTCACCATGCTCGATGCCATACCCGAAGGTTCCAGTTGGCAGATCGTGTCCATAGGCCGGTCCCAGGTTCCGTTGACCACCATGGCCGTGGCCATGGGCGGCAACATGCGTACCGGCTTCGAGGACACCGTGTACTACCGCAGGGGTGAGCTGGCCAAGGACAACGAGCAGTTGGTGCAGCGCGCGGTGCGCATTATCCATGAACTGGGGCGCGAACTGGCTACTGTTGAAGAGGCGCGCCGGCTGCACCACATGAAGCCGTACGCCGAGATAAAAACCGGAACTTAATGAGGTAACGATGACTGAATCACTATTCGACGTGGCGGGGCGACGGGTCTTCGTCGCCGGTGGGGCCCAGGGGCTGGGCGCAGCGCTATGCGGGGCACTCGCGGAGCGCGGTGCACAGGTGGTCGTGGCCGATCTGCGCGCCAAAGACGCCGAGCGGCTCGCCGGCGAATTGCCTGGCGAAGGCCACTACGCGCTCGGCGTCGATATCACCGACGAGGCCAGCGTCGATGCCGCCATCGACGAGTGTCTGCGGCGGGACCAACGGCTCGACGTGGTGGTAAACAGCGCTGGCGTGGCCGATTTCGGCCCGGCGGTGGAACTCGAGGCGGAACGCTTCGCGCGCACCATCTCGGTCAACCTGAACGGCGCCTTCCTGCTGTCGCGCTGTGCCGCCCGACACATGCTGTCGCGCGGCGAGGGCAGTATCATCCATATTGCCTCTGTCTCCAGCACCGTAGTCAATCCGGAATACAGCGCCTACTCGTCGAGCAAGGCGGGATTGGCGCAGCTGGTGCGTCTTCTCGCCCTGGAATGGGCAAAACAGGGAGTCAGGATCAATGCCATCGGCCCGGCGGTCGTCGAGACGCCGCTAACGGCGGAGTACACCCTGGCCAACGAGGACCGGCGGAACTACGCGTTGTCGAAAATCCCCATGGGACGTTTCTGCCAGCCGCAGGACCTGTTCGGCGCCTTGCTGTTGCTTGCCTCCTCCGCCGGACAGTTCATCACCGGTCAAACGTTTTATGTAGACGGCGGGCGTACCCTGTTGTAGCGCGACGATCGGGCGGAGCGAAGCGGTCGATAGGCAAGCCGCGCAAGAACCAGGAGAATCCGGATGATACTGATAGGACGATATCTCTCGCCTTACACGCGACGGGTGGCGATTACGCTCAAGCTGCTCGGCTTTCCGTTCGAGAACAACCCGATCAACGCATGGCAGAACCTGGAGGACGTGCGCCGGGCCAATCCGGTGGGACGCATCCCCGCGCTCGTGCTCGACGATGGCGAGGTACTGTTCGACAGTTCGGCGATTATCGACTACCTGGACGAGGTCGCCGGGCCCGACAGGGCGCTAACGCCACCGAGTGGAAGCGAACGCCGCAACGTGTTGCGGCTGACGGCAGCGGCGCTGGGCGTCATGGACAAGGCTGCGGCGGCGCGCTATGAGCTCGTCATGCGGCCGGAGGAAACACGGCACGAACCGTGGCTTGCCCACAACCTCGGCCAGGTGCATTCGGGTCTTGCATGGATCGACGGCCAGGTCAGGGGGCCATGGATGACCGGCGAGGAAATGACCCAGGCGGATGTGACCGTCGTCGTCTTGTATGACTTCCTGCGCCTGTTCGAGGCAAGCGGCGTAACCGCCGAGGCCGTGCCGGCGGTCGCGGATCTCGCCCGGCGTGCCGGGGAGATCCCCGCGTTTGCGCAAACCCGTCCCACGATTTGACGCGGGGGCGGACCGGCATGAGTCGTCGGCCACGCGCGCTAATCCCGGGCGGCCGCCGATAGGCCGGGCGTCGTGAGCGGCGAACGGAACACCCGCGTCGTGCTGAGCCGCCGGCCAATCAATCGGGCGGCGGTGGAAGACGATTTTCGCATCGAGCAAGTGGACGTTCCGACGCCCGGACCCGGACAGGTACTGGTTCGGACTCGCTACCTGTCCCTCGATCCCTATATGCGAACCCGGATCGGGGCTGCCGCGACCTACGCCGCCCACGTCGAACCGGGCGAGGTGATGACCGGCGAGGTGGTGGGCGAGGTTGTCGAGTCACGTCACGATTCCGTAAGCGCCGGCGACACGGTGCTGGCGCGCAGCGGATGGCAGCTGTTTGCGGCGATGCCGGCCGCAGAGGTAAGAGTGGTCGATGCGTCGGCGGTGCCGCCGTCCTGGTACCTGGGCGCGCTCGGCATGCCCGGCATGACGGCATACGTGGGACTTCTGGACGTTGGCCGGCCGAATGCCGGCGATACCGTGCTCGTTCCAGCGGCTGCCGGCGCCGTCGGCCACGTTGCCGGCCAGTTGGCAAAGCGACTCGGCTGCCGGGTAATCGGTACCGCGGGCACCGCGGAAAAGGCCAATCGGGTAAAGCGCGACTTGGGATTCGACGATTGCATCGTGCATCGCGGCAAGTCGTTGGAGTCGCTGACCGAAGCGCTCGCGGCAACGTGCCCGGCGGGTATCGACGTGTTCTTCGACACCGTAGGAGGCACCGTTCACGACGCGGCCATGGCCAACATCGCGCTCGGGGCTCGCATCGTGATCGTCGGTGCGGTGGCGCGCGCCGACCGCCTCGAAACGCCGGACGTCGGGTCGCGATGGACGCGTCAGCTGCTCAACCGGCGCGCCCGGATGGAAGGATTTCTGGTGCTGGACCATGAACATCGGGCGGACGATTTTCGTCGTACCATGTCCGCATGGCTGAAAGACGGCAGCATACGCTGCCTGGAACAGGTGGCCGACGGCATCGAGTCCGCGCCGCGCGCGTTCGTCGACATGCTGGCCGGCGGCAACGTCGGCAAGCAACTCGTCAGGGTGACCTGACGCGCCGGCCGCCACGCCGCGGCATCAGCGGCGCGTGTACTGGGTTTTACCGAACAGGAAATCGTGAGCCTTGTCGGGCTCGTCCACGGCCCGGTTCTCCTCGTCGGTCAGCACGGCAAGCCCGCGCCGCACCGCCGGCCGTTCGTCGATTGCGTCGTGCCAGCGCCTGACGTGGGGGAATTCATCGAGATCGACCTCGTGCACCGGGTGTCGGCGCACCCACGGATAGGTCGCCATGTCGGCAATGGAGTATTCGCCGGCGAGGTACTCCGACCGTTCCAGGCGGTTGTCCAATACCTGGTACAGGCGGCGCGTCTCGTTGTGGTAGCGGTTCACCGCGTAGTCGATCCGCTCGCGGGCGTACTTGATGAAGTGGTGTGCCTGGCCGAACATCGGGCCCACGCCGCCCATCTGGAACATCAGCCATTCGACGACGTGAAACCTGTCGGCCGGTCGCGTCGGCAGGAACCGTCCGGTTTTCTCGGCCAGGTACAGCAGGATCGCGCCGCTCTCGAACAGAGCGATCGGTTCTCCTTCCGGGCCTTCCCGGTCGACGATGGCGGGGATCTTGTTGTTGGGGCTGATCTTCAGGAAGTCGGGATCGAACTGGTCGCCGGCGTATATGTTGACGGGGTGGGCGTGGTAGTCGAGACACGTCTCCTCGAGCATGATGTGCACCTTGTGTCCGTTCGGCGTGGTCCAGCTGTACAGGTCGATCATGTTTGGCTCCGGTGACAGTGCGTTCGGGCGAGCCGCGAGAAGGTCCGCTCCGGGCGAATTCTTGCGGCGGGAAGGCAGCCGCCGCCGGCCGATCCCTGTAACGGCTAACCGGGATCGCGACTCTCAAATAACGGGATAAATTGTATCATATTTTGATACACGCGATCTTGCGTTCGCGGCGCCCGCCGACGCCAACGGACAACGCGGTGTCCTCGATGCGATCAACCGATACCGTGGCGCGAGAGATAGTCGCCGAAGATCCGCTCGACGCTCGGCTCGTCGGGCTCGATGGTTCGCGAGATGCGGGTGGTGTTGAGGTAGTGGCGGTAGTTCATGTTGTCGCTGATGCTGTTGCGGCCCCAGGTGCCGCAGCCCATGGACAGCGAGAAGGGCAGGCCGTTGTCGAAGCTGCCGCCGGTGGCGTAGCAATGCACCTGGTTGACGATCACCCGGCACACCGGCAGGTGGAGCCCGATGTCCATGGCGCGTTCGTCCATGGCGCTGTGCAGTCCGATCGAATGTCCCTTGCCCTGGTAGTCCATGATGCCCCGCGCGATCTCCTTGGCGTGTTCGAAGTCGCGAGCGCGATATACCGTCAGCACCGGACAGAGCTTCTCGCCCGAGAACGGATACTTGGGACCGTAGCCGGTTTCCTCCACCATCAGGACCCGGGTGCCGTCCGCGACCTCGAGGCCGACCACCGCGGCGATCTCCCCGGCGGCGCGCGCGATGAGGCGAGGATTCAGATGGCCTTTCTTCCACAGCGCCTCCTGCAGTGTCCGCTTGCCCTCGGCGTCGATCATGTGCGCGCCGGCGGCGGCCAACGCTTCCATGGTCGCCTCGAAAACCGCGTCGACGATGATCAGGTTGTTCTCCGACGAGCAACTGGTGGCGTTGTCGAAGCTCTTCGAGGTGACGATACGACCGGCCGCGGCCACCGGGTCGGCGGTTTCGTCGACGATGGACACCACGTTGCCGGCGCCCACGCCGACTGCCGGTGTGCCGGAAGAGTAGGCCGCGCGCACGTTGTTCTGCGAGCCGGTGGCGACGATCAGGTCGGCTTGCTTGAGCAGTTCGCTGGTGTGGGCCTTGTTCACCGGGCTCGGCAGCTTCTGGACCAGGTCCCGGGGCACCCCGATGCGGTCGAACTCACGGTGGATCAGTTCGATCAGGGTACCGCAGACGTTCTGCCCCCGGGGCGACGGCGCGAGGATGATGGCGTTACGACCCTTGAGCGCGTTGATGGTCTTGTTCGCCGGGGTGGCGACGGGGTTGGTCGAGGGTACGATGGCGGCGACCACGCCCACCGGTCGGGCGATCTCCACCAGGCCCTTGTCCGGATACTCGGCGATGACGCCGACGCTCTTCGCGCGGGCCAGGTCGCGCAACAGCCCCAGTGTCTTGCGGCGGTTCTTGACGAACTTGTCCTCGACGTTGCCGAGGCCGGTGTCCGCCACTGCCTGTTCGCTGAGCAGTCGGTTGTTCTCGTCGTTGACCACGGCCCACCCGGCTGCGGTGACGATTTCGTCAACACGCGCCTGGTCGTAGTCGTCGATGGCGGCCTGCGCGACGCGCGCCCGCTCCACGAGCGCTGCGACGTCGCGGGCGACCTGTTCCGGATCGGGTTGTACGGCCTTGGCGGATTCGGCTGACATGTGGATTACCCCGTCGATTCGATGGTTCGTTATACGTAGGGACTCAGGCCGCGCGCAGCGACAGCAACTGGCGCGCCTCGGCCGGCGTGGCCGCCCGCCGGTCGTACTCGCCGGCGACGTCGACGATGCGGCTGACGAGTTCGGCATTGCTTTTCGCCAGCCTGTCCTTGTCGAACTTGATGTTGTCCTCCAGTCCCGTGCGGCAGTGGCCGCCGAGTTCAAGGCACCAACGGTTGACCTCGAACTGGTGGCGGCCGACGCCGGCGGCGGTCCACGTCGCGCCGGGCAAGACATCCTCTAGCTCCGAAATCAGGAACTCGAGCAGCGAGCGTCGCGCCGGCATGGCATTGGGAACACCGAGGACGAATTGTACATGAACGGGCTCGGCCAGCAGGCCGCGCTTGACCAGGTTGGCGGCGCTGTAGAGCATGGCGCTGTCGAAGATCTCGATCTCGGGCTTGATGTCGTACTCGAGCATGGTCGCGGCCAGGCCGTCGACAAAGTCCGGCGGGTTCTCGTAGATGCCCTTGGGAAAATTCACGGACCCGGTGGCGAGTGACGCCATGTCGGGCCGATGATGCAACATCGCGCCGCGTTTAGACTGGTCGCGACCGCGTCCGCCGGTGGAGAACTGGACGATCATCTCCGGGCAGTGCTTGCGCACGCCGGCCTGGACCTCGGCGAACTTGTCCGGGTCCGAACTCGGCGCCTGGTCGTCGTCCCGTACATGGACGTGCACCAGCGAGGCGCCGGCCTCGTACGCTTCATGGGTGGACTCGATCTGCTCGCTCGGCGTCACCGGCACCGCCGGTGTATCCGCCTTGGTCGGGAGTGCGCCGGTGATGGCGACGGTGATGATGCAAGGTGTGCTCATGTCGATATCTTCTGCTTCTTGTCGATGAAATGGAATGACTTGATGGCCGGCCGTTCGGACAACTCCCTGACGAGTGTCAGCAGTGGAGTCTCCATCAAGGGATAATCGGTATCGATCGCGCCTGCGTCCTTCAGCGCACGATACTGCTTGTCGTCGTAGAACGCGGCCAGCAGCAGGTCGTCGTCGGAGTCGAACGGGCCGCGGGTCTTGCGCAGCCGCTCGAGGGCCGGCTCGACCAGCGCGCCGGGCCGCTCGACGATCGGCTCGGCGCCGCGGGTGATGCGATCGTACAGGTTCGGGTCGATCTCGCCGGCGATTTCGCCATAACCGCCGCGCACGTAGAGCTTGACCTCGTCGGGGACGTTGAAGAAGCGCTCGCGGCCCTGGTCTCGCGCCTTCACGTTCAGCACGGCCTGGGTGACGATGTACTGGGCGAACGGGCTGACCACGATGGGATAGCCGAGGTCCGCGCGCACCCGCCCCGCTTCTTCGAGAATCTCCTCCATGCGCTCGGCCATGCCGACGGTGCCGAGCTGGTAGCGCAGGTTGGAGATCATGCCGCCCGCCACCTGGTGGTGGAAGTGAAATTCGTCGTACTCGAGCGCCTGCCCCACCGGCTTGTCTTCCCGCTCGGCGATATAGGCCAGCCGTTCGGCCGCCTCGTCGATCAGTGACAGGTCGACATCGACCTCGTAGCCCCTGCGGCGGCAGTTGCGCACGAACGTTTCGGTCGGTGCATGGGACGCGGCGTTGGCGAGCGTGGAAGTGGCGGTGTGCGCGACCTCCACCCCGTGCTGGATCGACTGCAGCAGCACGTACGGCCCCAGGCCCGACAGGCAGTGGGTGTGCAGCTGCAGCGGCAGGTCGCCGATGACGGCCTTGATCGCCGGCACCAGCGTGGCCACGCGCTCGGGAACGAGCAGGCCGCTCGGGTCCTTGATGAACAGCCCGTCGATGCCGATCTCGACCAGTTCGCGCGCCTTGTCGGCGTAGTATTCGTCGGTGTGCACCGGGCTGTCGGTGTAGACCAGGCCGGGAACCGTGTAGATGCCGTGCCGGCGCGCCGCCCGGATGGGAATGACGAGGTTACGAATGTCGTTCAGCGCATCGTAGACCGTGTGATAGCGCATGCCATTGGCCGCGAATCGTTCGGCCGCCAGTTCCACCACGTCGTCGGCGAAGAACTCGAACGTGAACAGGCTCTGCCCGCGTGTATGGATGATCAGTGGGGTCTCGGTCACCCACTGGTTGAGGATTCGCATGCGCTCCCAGGGGTCCTCGCGCAGGTATCGAACGCACACGTCGAACACCGCGCCGCCGACCAGGTCGATGGCCTCGAAGCCGGCGCGATCCAGTCGCGGGGCGATGTCCTTCATCATGGCCGTGGTCATGCGCGTGGCCCACAGGCATTGGTGGGCGTCGCGCAGGGTGACGTCGATGAGGCGAACCTTTCTGCTCATGAGGATTGTCCCGGGAAAACGTTGCGGGCGACGGCTTCCTCGATCCAGCGCGTGTGAATCCGGTTGTTCACGAAGTCGTCCTGGTCGAGGAGCCAGCGGTGGAAGCCGATGGTGGTGGCGACGCCCTCGCACTCGAAGCTCGACAATGCCTCGCGCGCGCGCCTGACGGCGTCGGCCCGATCGGCGCCGTGAACCACGAGCTTGGCAATCATCGAATCGTAGAAGGGCGGGATCTTGCGGCCGGCCTCGATCGCCGTGTCGACCCGGATGCCGTCGCCTCGCGGCGGCGCCCAGCGGTGCACGGTGCCGGGTGACGGCGCGAAGCCGCGAAGCCAGTCCTCGGCGTTGATGCGAAACTCGATGGCGTGTCCGTTCTGGGGTCTGGCCGGTTCGAAGGCTGCCAGGTCGCCGCCGGCGGCGATACGGAACTGCGCCTCTACCAGGTCGACGCCGGCGCGCATCTCGGTGACCGGGTGCTCGACCTGGATGCGGGTGTTCATCTCGATGAAGTAGAACGCGTCCGCGTTGGGGTCGAGGATGAACTCGACGGTGCCCGCGCCCTCGTACTCGATGCCGCGCGCCAGCGCCAGGGCCGCGTCCTTGATTCGCTCGCGCAAGTCGGTATTCACGGCCGGCGAGGGCGATTCCTCGACAAGCTTCTGGTGGCGACGCTGAACGCTGCAGTCACGTTCGTCGAATGCCACCGCGCCGCCCTTGCCGTCGCCGAGAACCTGCACCTCGATGTGGCGGATGCGGGGGAAAAACCGCTCAAGGTAGAGCGCACCGTCCGAGAAGGCCGCCTCGGCTTCCCGGGTGGCTTGTCCGAATGCCTTGGTGAATTCGGCGGCCGAATTCACCACGCGCATGCCGCGTCCGCCGCCGCCGGCACGCGCCTTGACCAGCAGCGGCCAGCCGACGGCGTCGGCGGCCTGGCGTGCCTTCCCGGCGTCGGTGAAGGCGCCATCCGATCCGGGCACCACGGGTACGCCGAGGCGTTTCGCGGTTTCCCGGGCACGCGCCTTGTCGCCCATGTCGTCTATGGTCTCGGCCGCCGGCCCAACGAATTTCAGGCCGTTTTCCGCGCACTGGCGGGCGAAGCCCGCGTTCTCCGAGAGGAATCCGTAGCCGGGGTAGACCGCGCCGCAGCCGGTGCTGCTGGCCACGTGCAGCAAGGACGGAACCGAAAGATAGCTGGACGACGCCGGGGGCGGGCCGATGCACACCGACCGGTCGGCGGCCGCGGCGTGGGCGGCGCCCTCGTCGGCCGCGGAATAGACGGCCACGGTCTTGAGGTGAAGGTTTCGGCACACGTTGACCGCGCGCAGCGCGATTTCGCCGCGATTTGCGACCAGGACGGTGTCGAACGGGTTTGCAGTCATGGATTCAAGGGGACCGGTCTGTCGAATTGGTGATCTAGGGTATCTCGTAATATAAGACGATTGATTTCATTTTTTCAAGCGGGCATACTTTCGGCACGACCAACTACGACGAACAATGCAATGACAAGCAAGCAACGGCAATTCACCGTGGTCGAACGTTCGGGCGTCGCCTCACGCGGACCGTCCTATGGCGTCGACGACGGTCGGCCGGAACACCTCACCGAGCTCGGCGTCACCGGCAAGACGTTCTCGGTGCTCGAGGTCGTTTCGATGAATACCGAGCCGACCGGCATGGCGGAGATCATCCGCGTGACCGGCATGACCAAGCCCACCGCCCATCGCGTGGTCAAGGCGCTGCTGGAGATGGGCTACCTGGAGCGCGACGCCCAGGATCGGGGTTTCATCGAGGGAGTGAGCCTGGTGAGCTTGGCGCATCGCGTGCTCGCTGCCTCGGCGCCGCGTTCGCTGCGGCACTCGGTGCTGCAGGGCCTCTCCGAGCAGGTTGGCGAAACCTGTAACTTCGGCGTTCTGAGCGGCGGCGAAGTCATGTACCTCGACCGCGTCGAGGCCAAGTGGCCGCTCGGCCTGAGGTTCGATGCCGGCAGCCGCGTGCCGGCGCACTGCACCGCGATCGGCAAGCTGCTCCTGAGCAGTCTCGACGACCGGGACCTGGAGGTGCTGATCGAAACCATGCCCCTGTCCTCGTATACCTCCAGCACGATCACCGATAAGCGGGCGCTGAAGGCAGCGCTGAAGGACATCCGGCGCGACGGTATCGGCACCGACGACCAGGAGTTCATGTCAGGTGTCGTCTGCGTCGCCGTCCCGGTGCGCGGCGACGACGGCCGCGTGCTGGGCGGTATCGCGATGTCGGCCCCCGAGGCGCGCATGACCCTCAACGAGGTTCTCGGCTTCGTGCCGCAAATGAAACAGACCGCCGAACGGCTCGCGGCCACCTACCGCCGCGGCGTCGAGCGCTAGACAAGGAACAGCGAACATGAGCCTGAGTTATCGCGAAGTTGCCGAGATCATGAAGATCATCGACGCCTCCAGCCTGGACGAGGTAATCCTCGAGGTGGACGGCGCCAAGCTCGTCGTTCGCCGGGGCGGGGCGTCGGCGAACGGCGCCGCATCGCCGCGGCCCGCGGCGGAGGCAGCGACGACGTCGCCGACGACCGCGCCCTCGGCCCCGGCGTCGACGACGCCGACGAAAGTGGCTTCGAAGGCGTCTGACGATGCCGACGTGTCGGGAGAGACGATTCGCGCGCCCATGGTGGGCACCTTCTACCGCTCGCCGTCGCCCGACGAACCCCCGTTCGTCGAGGTCGGCTCGAAGGTTTCGGTCGGCGACGCCCTGTGCCTCATCGAGGTGATGAAGCTTTACACGACCATCGAGTCCACGGTCGAGGGCACGGTGCGCGCCATACTCGCCGAGGATGCGACCCTGGTGGAGTTCGACCAGCCGCTGTTCGTGATCGAGTAGCGCGCCGCGAGGTCGTTCAACCGATCCAGTAGCTGCGCGAGAAAAGGACCAGCAGCGTGAACAACTCGAGGCGGCCCAGCAACATGGTGAAGGCCAGGAGCCACTTGCCCGGATCGGACACGGTCGCGTAGTTGTTCGCGACCTCGCCCAGTCCCGGACCCAGGTTGTTCAAACAGGCGGTCACCGACGAGAAGGCCGTCACGAGATCCGCGCCGGTTGCCGTCATGGCAATGGAGATGGTCACGTAGGAAAGGATGTAGAGCGCCAGGAAACCCCACACCGAGTTGATGACCTCGTTGGGGACCGGCTTGTTCCCCAGCTTGATCGATACCACCGCCTGGGGATGGATCAGTTGGTGGATCTCGCGTCGGCCCTGCTTGTACAGCAGGATCATGCGAATGACCTTCATGCCCCCCGCGGTGGAGTTCGCGCAGCCGCCGACGGCGCTCATCATGATCAGCATCACCGGCAGGAACGTCGGCCACCAGGCAAAGCCGCTGGTCGTGAACCCGGTCGTCGTGCCCACGGAAACCACCTGGAAGATGCCATGCCAAACGGCCTCGCTGGTGGTGTCGTACGATTGCATGAAAACCAGCGTGGCCACCGCCACCGCGCATACCGCGGCGACGAATAGCAGGTAAACGCGCGCCTCGGGATCGGCAAGGTATGCCTGGAACCGGCGATAGTGCCAGGCCGCGAAATGCAAACCGAAATTGATGCCGGACAGCAGCATGAATAGCGTGGCGATGGCCGCGATGGTTGCGCTGTCGTAGAAGCCGAGGCTCGCGTCGTGGGTGGAAAAGCCGCCAATGGCCACGGTGGCGAAACTGTGGCCGATGGCGTCGAACGGCGCCATGCCGGCGGCGAAGTAGGCGAGCGCGCAGGCGACGGTCAGGCCGGCGTAGATAAACCACAGCGCCTTTGCCGTCTGGGTGATGCGTGGTGTCAGCTTGTTGTTCTTGACCGGTCCCGGCACCTCGGCGCGGTAGAGCTGCATGCCGCCGACCCCCAGCATCGGCATGACCGCCACTGCCAGCACGATGATGCCCATGCCGCCCAGCCACTGGAGTTGCTGGCGGTAGTAAAGGATGCCGCGCGGCAGGTCGTCCAGGCCCGTGAGTACCGTGGCCCCGGTCGTCGTCAGGCCGGACATGGATTCGAAGAAGGCGTCGGTCACGCCGATATCGACCTCGTCGGAGAGCATGAAGGGCAGCGAGCCGAACGCCGCCAGGACCGTCCAGAACAGAACGACCACGAGGAAGCCGTCGCGAAACCGCAAATCGCGTTGGAAGTTTCGCACGGGCCACCAGCACGCGGCGCCGGCAAGCAGCGTGAGGGAGCCGGCCATGATGAACGTCAGGTAGCCGTCTTCACCGTACCAGAGAGCCACCAGCGCGGGCGGCAGGTGCGTCGTGCTGAACAGGGTCAGCATTACGCCGAGTATCTTGAGGACGATTTTGTGGCGCATCGACTAGATGAAGGTCACTGCCACCTGGAACAGGCGCTCGATGGCCGGGACGTCCTTTTTCTCGGAGACGAAGACGATGACGTGATCCTCGGCCTCGATGACGGTGCTGTCATGACACACGAGTACTTCGTCGCCACGAAGGATGGCGCCCAGGGTAGCGCCATTGGGCAGGTCGATTTCGTCGACGCGACGCCCGACGACGCGTGAGTTGCTCGGGTCGCCGTGCGCGATCGCTTCGATCGCTTCGGCGGCGCCGCGCCGCAGCGACGCCACCTGTACGACGTCGCCGCGGCGAATGTGGGTAAGCAGGGTGCCGATAGTGGCCAGGCGCGGCGAGAGTGCGATGTCCAGCATGCTGCTTTGCACGAGATCGACGTAGGCGGCGCTGTTGACCAGCGACATGACGCGATGGGCGCCGAGTCGCTTGGCGAGCATGGCGGAAAGGATGTTTGCCTCGTCCTTGTTGGTCAGTGCGCAGAACACCTCGGTGCTTTCGATGTTCGCCTGCTGTAGCAGGTCCTCCGCCGCGGCATTGCCATGCAGCACGATGGTCTTGTCCAGTCGATCGGACACGAAGCGTGCGCGTTGTTCGTTGAACTCGATCAGCTTGACATGGTAACTGGCCTGCTCCAGTGTTTGCGCGAGGCGAAATCCGATATTGCCGGCACCCGCCAGGATGATCTTGCGCCCGGTCTTGTCGATGTGGCGCAACTCGTTCATCACCTTGGGGATCGCCTTGCGCGCAGCGACGAAGAACACCTCGTCGCCCGCCTGGATCACCGTGTCGCCGGTTGGAATGATGGCGCTGTCGCGCCGATAGATGGCCGCCACGCGGGTATCCACCTTCGGCAGGTGCTGTTTCAGTTCGCTGATTCTGTGTCCGACCATGGGGCTGCCGGAGTCGGCGCGAAGGCCGACCAGCTGGATCTTTCCGCCGGCGAACTCGACCACCTGCAATGCGCCGGGGCGCTCGATCAGCCGCAGAATCTGTTCGGTGACCAACGCCTCGGGGCTGATGATCACGTCCACCGGCACCGCGGAGATGTCGAAGATCTTGGGGTGCTTAAGGTATTCGCCGGCGCGAATCCGGGCGATCTTCTTCGGCGTCTTGAACAGCGTCCAGGCGACCTGGCACGCGACCATGTTGACCTCGTCGCGGTCGGTTACCGCCAGCACGAGGTCGGCGTCCGCCATCCCGGCCTGTTCCATGACCTCGGGATGAGCGGCGCTGCCCAGCACCGTGTTGATATCGAGACGATCCTGCAGGCCGTCCAGCACGTCGTCGTCGATGTCGACGAGGGTAATGTCGTTCTGCTCGCGCGAGAGGATCTCGGCCATGGACACGCCGACCTGGCCGGCGCCGAGGATAACGATCTTCACGGCATCGCCCCCGCGAAAATGGAGGTCACGAAGTTGCCTTTCCGGTCTTGGTGTCGATACCCAGTCCCTTGAGTTTTCGATACAGGTGGGTACGTTCCAGGCCGGTCCGGTTCGCCAGCTCGGTCATGTTGCCGCCGGCTTTTCTGAGATGGTAGAGCAGGTAGGCACGCTCGAAGGCCTCGCGCGCTTCTCGCAGGTCGGCGTCGAACCCGGGCGTGTCCTGGGTCGAGGCGGAGCGGCCGCGACCGGCGAGTTCGTCGCGTACCGCCTCGGCATCGATCTCCTCGGTGTCACTGGTCAGCATTACGCGATGCACGACATTCTGCAATTCGCGCACGTTGCCCGGCCAGTCATGATTGCGCAACGCATTGAGCGCGCCGGTGGAGAACTTGCGGTAGGGAAATCCTTCCGTGTCCATCGCGATGCGAATCATCGCGTCGACCAGTTCCGGTACGTCCTCGCGATGTTCGCGCAGCGGGGGAACGAACACTGTGAGCTGATTGAGCCGGTCATAGAGGTCGCGGCGGAATCGTCCCGACTCGATCTTCGCTGCGAGGTCCTGGTTCGTCGTGGCGATGACGCGCACGTCGATCGTCACCTCCTGGCGCCCGCCGACACGATAGAAACCGCGCTCCTCCAGGGCGCTGAGCAGCTTCGCTTGCAGCGCCATGTCCAGGTCGGCAACCTCGTCCAGAACCAGGGTGCCGCCGTTGGCCCGTTCCAGGCTGCCCGCGATCACGCCGTTCTCCTCGCTGCCGAACAGCTGGATGGCGACATTTTCGGCCGGCAGCGCGGCGAGGTTGATCTCGACGAACGGCGCGTCGCGCCGCGAACTGAGCCGGTGCAGACTGCGGGCGACGACACCTTTGCCGGAACCGGGTTCCCCCTGAACCAGCGCCCAGCCGTCAGTCGCGGCGAAACGCTCCACCTTGGCGCGCAACGCCTGCATGGTTTCACTCGATCCCAGCAGGTTGGAAGCCGGTTCCAGCCGCGTGCGCAGGCGGCGATTCTCCTGCTGCAGCTGGCGGTTCTGCAGGGCATGTTGAACGGTGACCAGCAGCTTCGCGGTGGACAGAGGTTTCTCGAGGAAGTCATAGGCGCCTATGCGAATCGCTTCCACCGCGGTTTCCACCGTGCCGTGTCCGGATATCATGATCACCGACGCGTTGTTGCCCTGTTCGACCCATTCCTTCAACAGCGTGATGCCGTCGGTGCCCGGCATCCAGATGTCCAGCAGGATCAGGTCCGGTTCGCGCGTGGCGATCATCTCGCGCGCTTGTTCGGCACTTTCGGCGCAGGTCGTGTCGAATCCTTCGTCGTTCAGGATATCGCTGATGATATTGCGGATATCCGGTTCGTCGTCAACGACGAGAATATGCGGTTTGCTCATCGGGTCGGGATCCTGCGGCGTGTCATCTCAAGATAGCGCTTCGCGAGCGGGCTCGATGTGCACGTCGTCGCCCTCCGGCGCGCGCCCGGCGTCAACGGGCGGGGCGATATCCAGCGGGATCTGCATCCTCACCAGGGCGCCGCCGCCCGGGTTCTCGGCCTGGATGCGTCCGCCGTGTTCGTCGATGACTCGACGGACGATGGCGAGTCCGAGACCGGTGCCCTTTTTCTTTGACGTGACGTAAGGGTCGAAAATTCGGTCGAGAAGGTTCTCCGGAAAACCCGGCCCATTGTCTTCGACGACCAGCTCGAGCCAGGTGCGCCCGCCGGCAATGACCTTGCCCGTCCTGATGACGATCGTCGGCGCGTCGACGCCTTCGTGCATGGCGTCGCCGGCATTGATGATGAGATTGTTGAATACCTGGCGAAACTGGATCGGATCGACGAGGACCTGCGGCAGCGTATCGTCCAGTTCCAGGCGGATGGTCGGTCCCCCCGGTGCGCGGTGCAACTCGACGACGTCGAGAATCAGGCGATTGATATCGGTCGACAGGGTCTTGGTGCGCACCGGCTGGGCATACTCCGAGAAGGCGTTGACCATCAGTTTCATCGACTCGACCTGGTTGGCGATGGTGCTGGTGGCGCGGTCGAGGGTCTCGCGCTCGTCCTCGGGCAGGCGCGAGAGGTACTTGTGGCGGATGCGCTCGGCGGAAAGCTGGATCGGCGTGAGGGGGTTCTTGATTTCATGCGCGAGCCGTCTGGCCACCTCGCCCCAGGCCGCGCTGCGCTGGGCATGCAGCAGTTCCGTGACGTCCTCGAACACGATCACGTAGCCGCCGAAGTCGAATCGTTCGCCCGGGATACGAGTACCCCGCACGATCAGGGTCTGGCGGCCGCGACCGTGGTTGAGGTCTATCTGGTACTTCCATTCCGAGGTGCTCTTGCCAATTTCCTTGTCGATGACGCTGAACAACGGTTCCGCCCACGGTGCCTGGTCGCTGATCTGGGCGGGCGTGCAGTTGATCCAGTAGGAGACGTCGTGCTCGAGGATCTGGTTGGCTCGTTCGTTGGACTTGATCAGCAGTGCGTTTTCGTCGAAGGACAGCACGCCCGAGGACAGGTGGGCGAGGATGGTCTCGAGATAGGTGCGTTGCTTTTCGGCCTGTTGCTGGCTGTGCGCGGCCTGCCGCTGGGCGATCTGGATCTGCCGCGTCATGTCGTTGAACGAGCGCACCAGCACGCCGAGTTCGTCGCTGCCCGATTCCATCAGCCGCGTTCCGTAGTCGCCCTGGGCAACCGCGCGCGTGCCCTCGGCGAGCTGGCGCATGGGCTGCATCATGCGCCTCGAGGAGTAAATGCCGATCCAGATGGCGATGAGCGCCGTCATCAGGGCGATCATGGATAACGTGATGACGAAATTGAGCTTTAGCGGCGCGCGCAGGTACTGGAGCTTCTTGTATTCTTCCGAGGCCGTCTGGATGCTGGCGCCGAGCTTCGAAAAGCGAAGCGGCAGTGGATAGAGCACCTGCATGTAACGGCCGGTGGACACCACGCCCTCGCTCGGCAGGGGGATGACGACGCGAAGTTGCAGCGCGCCGTCGCTCATCGGCTCGAGCCTGCTGAACTCCACCCCGCGGCTGACGCGGGCGAGGATGTACTTGTCCGGGCTGTCAGGGAAAAGCGCGCCGGAGTCCTCGACGCTGGAGGCGATGATGCGGCCGTTGGGGCTGTACAAGCTCATTTCGGAATAGCCGCCCTGCTCGCGAAAATCGTCGAGTATACGGATGATCTGCATGTCGCTGCCGGCCTCCGCGACCTGGTTTGCCTGGTCGCGGATCTGGCGAAGCAAGTCCTGGTTGATCGTCGCCAGGGAATTCTGGCTGAGCAGCTTGGCGTCCTCCAGGGCGCGATCGATGCGCACGTCGAACCAGCTGTCGATGCTCTTGGAGAGGAACTGGATGGCGAAGTAGTAGACCACGGCGAGCGGGATCAGGCTCAGCAGGGTGAACGTGGCGATCAGCTTCAACGTGATGCGCGATCCCAGGATCTGCGCCCGGAACTGGCGCATCAGCCGCCAGATGTTGGCGGCGATCAAGGCGCTCAGAACGATCACGCCGATGATGTTGAAAACCAGCAACGCCGTGTAATAGCGACCGAACAACCCTTCCTGCTGTACCGCCGAAGTAAACATGTAGGAAGTGGCCAGCAACACGACGGCCAGGAATATGGCCGCGCCCGGCCGGGCGAGGATCCTGGCTACTGCGCGACCGTCCATTGGCTCCACTTGGTGCCGAGTTGCCATGCCGGGGTTATCTCGGTGATCAGCTTGAGCGGCGGGGGCAGGCTCGCGCGGTCGATGTCGATGCGCAGCGAAGCCCGGTATCCACGGGGGTTTTCGGGCAGGGTTTCGGTCACCACCGGCAGCGAGATGGTCAGGTTGGCCAGCGAGTCCATGGCATCGCGAATGGTGGTGAACGTTTCCAACTCGCCGGTGCGCTCGTCGGTGAGGACGTAGGTCGCGGACAGGTCGTGATACTTGAGCCGGAAACCGGCGCGCCACTCTCCGATGATCTCGTCCCAGAGCCACTGGCGCACGCGCAGCAGGCGCAGCTCGGCGACGATGTTCAACTCGATGCCCTCGTTGACGGCCTCGACCACCGTGTCGTTCAACTCCAGGTCGAGCGACGCCTCGGTGACGATGGCGTCGTCGGTGATCGACGTATGTCCCGACAGGATCTCGAACGCCGCGTGCGCGCGCAGGCTCGCCAGCAGCAGCGCGACCAGGCACAACCAGTATACGCCTGGCGACGGCGCGCGTGCGCCCGATGGCAACAGAAATTGGGCGACGGGATTCAAAGAATTGCTCTATCCGGGCCTTTTCGCATGTGTCAAGCGATAACCGCCGATTATAGGAGATTCATTCCGCGACATTCACACTGCCGTTCGAACGGCCGTCGGCGCCGCTATGCCGGGGTCGCGCCCAGCAGCGCGCCGGGCTCGACCTTCGTGCCGTTGAGGAAGTCGCCCACCGGCAGCCGTCTGCCGCCGCTCTTTTGCACCTCGAGCAGGCGTAAAACATTGTGCGCGCAGGCAACATCGATGCCGTGGCGGCTGCTGGACAGCACGGTGCCGGGCATCGCTCCGGTGCTCGATTCGATCACGATCGCCTCGAAAATGCGCAGCGTCGTGTCATGGATGGCGGTACGGCAGACCGGCCAGGGATTGAAGGCGCGGATCCGCCGCTCGATGGACGCCGCGTCGGTGTTCCAGTCGATTTCCGCCTCTGCGGCCTCGATCCGGGGCGCGTAGGTGGCGAGATCGTCGTCCTGGACGACGGCCCGGCATCGGCCGGCCACGAGATCGTCGAGATGCTTCGCGAGCAGTTCGGCACCGAGGCGGGAGAGGCGATCGTGCATTGACGCGGCGGTATCCGACGGCCCGATGGCCGTCTCGGTCCGCGCCAGCATCGGGCCGGTATCCAGACCGCGATCCATTTGCATCAGGGTTACGCCGGTCGACTCGTCACCCGCGGCGATGGCGCGCTGGATAGGCGCCGCGCCGCGCCAGCGCGGCAGCAGCGAGGCGTGTACGTTGACGCATCCCCGGTGCGGCGCGGCGAGCACGTCGGCGGGGAGCAGTTGGCCGTAGGCCACCACCACCATGAGATCGGCGTCGAGGGCGCGCAGGGCGTCGATCTCCCCGGCGTCTCGCAGCGACAGCGGCTGTCGAACCGGCAGCGCCAGCGCCTCCGCGCGCCGCTTGACCGCGCAGGCGCGCGTCGTGCGCCCGCGCCCGGCGGGCCTGTCCGGCTGGCAGTACACGGCGACGATGTCCGCGCCGGCATCGTGAATGGCGTCTAGGCTGGGAACCGAAAAGGGCGGTGTACCGGCGAATACGATCCGGGAACGCGTCACAGCGCTCCCTGGCTGGCGGCGGGAGCCGGATCACTCGCGGAAATCGGCTGGCCGTTGTACTCCTTGACCAGTCGCTTGCGAATACGGTCCTGCTTGAGCCGTGAGAGGTAATCGACGAATACCTTGCCGTCGAGATGGTCGATCTCGTGCTGGATGCAAACGGCCAACAGTCCTTCCGCCTCGAACTCGAACGGCTCTCCACTAATCGTCTGCGCCTGCACGCGGATATGTTCGGCGCGTGTTACCGACGCATAGACGCCGGGCACCGACAGGCAGCCTTCCTCGTATTCCTGCTGGCCGTCCTTTTCCACGATGCGCGGATTGACCAGCACCCGCAGATCGTCGCGATTTTCCGATACGTCGACGCAGATGAGGCGGCGCAGATCGTTCACCTGCACCGCGGCGAGACCCACGCCCGGCGCGTGATACATGGTTTCGGCCATGTCGGCGGCGAATTGTTCAAGGCCCTCGTCGAAGACGGAAACCTCCGATGCCTTGCGGCGCAGCCGCGGGTCGGGATACACGAGAATGTCGAGAAGTGCCATGGTCAAACCGGTCAGTACATCGTACGCCGCGGCACGCCGGCCAGCGGCGCCGGACCGCGCGCGGCGGCAAGTTACGGATATTATAACGGATCGAACCGCATCGCCGGCTCGATCGGCATTCGGCGGCCGAACGTCGTCTTGATGCACCAATAATGTCCCGAACTGTTAAAATCAAGCGGCGATATGCCAGTCAATGGATAGCCCTCGATGATTTTCACGCGTCTTCTCCCGACCCTGCTGGTGGTGATGCTGCTGTCGATTTCCGCGCGCGCGGACGTGGTGCGGCTGGCCAACGGCCACCCGGACCGCTACGTGGTCCAGCCCGGCGACACGTTGTGGGGGATCGCCAGCCGATTCCTGGAGAGCCCCTGGGAGTGGCCGCGGATCTGGCACGCCAATCCCTATGTTGACAATCCGCACCTGATCTACCCCGGCGACGTGCTGCTGCTGACGGACATCGACGGCCAGCCGGCCCTCAAGGTGCTGCGGCGCGAGAACCTGCCGGTAGAGAAGGCCGAGCCCAGGATTCGCGTCGACGAGGTGGACGACGCCATCACGACGATCCCGCCGGGCGTCATCGAGCCCTTCCTGACCACGCCGCTGGTGGTCGGTCGCAAGGAACTCGAGAACGCCGGCTACGTCGTGCTCGGCGTGGAGGGCAACATCATGCTCGGCGAGCCCAGCGAATTCTACGCCCGCAACGTGGCCGAACCGGTGACCGAGATCTATCAGCTATTTCATCCCGGCGACGAGCTGATCCACCCGGTCACCCGGGAATACCTCGGCACCGAGGCCATTTACCTGGGCGATGCGCGCATGGTTCGCTACGCCGACATTGCCAAGTTACGCATTACGCGTTCGGTGGAGGAAATCGCGCCGGCGGACCGGCTGTTGCCGGTGGAACGCGACGTCATTCAGCCTTATTACCATCCTCACGCCCCCGAAGGCGACGTGCTCGGATACGTCATCAAGGCGCCGAGGGGTGTCAGCGAACTCGGCCCGTACCAGGTAGTGGTTATCTCGCTGGGGGAGGCCAACGGCATCGAGGAGGGTCACGTGCTGCGCATTCGCCACCGCAAGGACCCGGTACAGGATCCCGTGACCCGGGAAGTGCTCGACCTGCCCGAGGAGGACTCGGGTCTGCTCATGGTATTTCGCGCCTTCGACCGCGTCAGCTACGCGTTGGTGATGCAGGCGAACCGCGCGATTCACATCGGCGACTCGCTCGTGAGCCCTCTGAAGTAAGCCGATTCCCGCAACTACATCGACGTCAGGGAGGACGTGATGGAAACCGCCGGTCTTGTCCCGTGGCTGCGTCTCGCGCGTGCCGCCATCGATTTCCCGCGCAAACTCGAACTGGCCGGCGCGCTGGCGCCGCCGCCGGGCGCCGGCGTCGACCCGCCAGCGGGGATGGGTACCGAAGAAGCCGCCGCATTCGGCGATTCGGCTCTCGATTGTCGTGTCGACAACGACCTCGAGACGCTTTCGCGCCTCGACGGCGTCGTACTGACGCTGGCGGACGATCGCTATCCCGGGTTGCTGCGGCAAATTCCCAGACCGCCACTCTTGCTGGTGGTGCGCGGCCGGCCGGCGTTGCTGTCGACACCGCAGGTCGCCGTGGTCGGCAGCCGCAACGCCTCTCACGCGGCGCTCGAAACGGCATACCAGTTTGCCGCGGCCCTTGCCGAGGCCGGGCTGACCGTCACCAGCGGGCTGGCCCTGGGCATCGACGGCGCCGCGCACCGGGGTAGCCTCGCGTCCGGCGGGGCGACCATCGGCGTGGCGGCGACGGGCCCCGAACGCATTTACCCCGCCGCCCACGTGGACCTGGCGCATGAAATGATCGACAGCGGCAGCGCGGTCATTACGGAATTCCTGCCGGGCGATCCGCCCAAACCGCATCATTTCCCGCGTCGCAACCGGATCATCGCCGGTCTGTCCCTGGGCACGCTGGTCGTCGAGGCAGCGGTTCGCAGCGGCAGCCTGATCACGGCTCGGCATGCCGCCGAACAGGGGCGGGAGGTGTTCGCCATCCCCGGCTCGATTCACAATCCGGCCGCGCGCGGCTGCCACCGACTCCTGCGCGACGGCGCGAAGCTGGTGGAGTGCCTCGACGATATTCTGGAGGAACTCCCTTCAGTGCCCGTCAACGATGCAAAATCGCCGTCGTCCGCGTTCGAATCCGAATCCGGGGAGCCGGGCGGCGCCGCCGGCCGGGTGCTGGCCGCGGTAGACGATGCCCCCACCGGTTTCGACACCGTTGTGCGGCGTACGGGCATGGCGCCGCAGGAGGTTGCCAGTGTCCTGCTTGAGCTTGAATTGCAGGCGTGGGTGTGCAAGAGTGCGGGGTTTTTTACCCGGCGCAGGCAACGGGGGCGCGCTTCGCCCGCGCCGTCGATGCCGCGAACGTGACCAGACGTGTTACGTTAGGGTCGTTCCGAATGCGAGGGCCATTCCCGGCGTGACGATGAAAGAGAATATCCTGGACGTTCTGATCTACCTGTTCGAGAACTACATGATCGAAGACGCGGATTACCAACCGGACCAGGAGTCGCTCGCCCGGGAGCTTGCGCAGGCCGGCTTTGGCGACTCCAACATCAGTCGTGCCTTCGACTGGTTGGAAAATCTGTCGGACCTGTGCGATCGGGGCGAGGCGAGCATGGCCGGCGGCGCCGCAACCGCGGTGCGTCACTACAGCCCCCTCGAGTTGGAGCGCCTCGACGGCAATGCGCGCGGCCTGCTTCACTCCCTGGTGCAAGGCGGCGTGCTGACGTCTCATGAGCGCGAAATGATTATCGATCGGCTGTTGGCGCTGGAAAGCGACGAGCTTGAATCCGAGCATGTCAAGTGGGTCATCATGATGGTCCTGAGCAACCGAGCCGACAACCCGCACGACTACGCCTGGGTCGAGGACCTGATGTTCGAGGGCGTGCGCCCGGTATTTCACTAGGAGTCCGGTTCGTAGCGGCGGTACACGCCACGCCCGGCCTCTCGATCATTCTCCATCGATGGCAAACAATCTCATCATCGTCGAATCACCCGCGAAGGCGCGGACACTCGGCAAATACCTGGGCAAGGATTTCAAGGCCCTGGCTTCCTATGGCCACGTCCGCGACCTGCTGCCCAAGAGCGGCGCCGTGGAACCCGACGAAGACTTCGCCATGCACTACACGCTGGTGGAGCGCAACAAGAAGCACGTCGACGAAATTGCCCGCGCCGCACGCAAGTCCGACGCCCTGTACCTCGCCACCGACCCGGATCGCGAGGGCGAGGCGATTTCCTGGCACCTCCACGAATTGCTGCGCGAGCGCGGCGTGCTGGACGGCAAGCCCGTGTACCGGGTGGTGTTCCACGAAATTACCAAGCGTGCGATCCAGGAGGCGGTCGACAATCCGCGCGAGCTGTCGACATCGCTGATCAACGCGCAGCAGGCCAGGCGCGCCCTCGACTACCTGGTGGGGTTCAACCTCTCTCCGTTGTTGTGGAAGAAGGTGCGCCGCGGCCTGTCCGCCGGTCGCGTGCAGAGCCCGGCACTGCGGCTGATATGCGAGCGCGAGGACGAGATCGAGCGCTTCGTGGTACGCGAGTACTGGACCATCGAGTCCGATCTCGCCGCCGGGGGCAAGTCATTCGCCGCCAAGCTCACCCACCTGGACGGCAAGAAGCTGGAGCAGTTCGACATCGCCGACGAACAAGGCGCGGACGAAGTTCGTTCCCGCCTGGAACGCGACGCCGGCGGCAGGCTGCTGGTGGAAAAGGTCGAGCGCAAGCAGCGCAGGCGCAACCCCGCGCCGCCGTTCATCACCTCCACGCTGCAACAGGAGGCGTCGCGCAAGCTGGGCTTCAGCGCCCAGCGAACCATGCGGGTCGCCCAGCAGCTCTACGAGGGCGTCGAGATCGATGGCGCGGGCGTCGGACTGATCACCTACATGCGAACCGACTCCGTCGTGCTTGCCCGGGAAGCGGTCGACGAGATGCGCCGTTTCGTGGCAGGCAAGTACGGCGACGAATTCCTGCCCGAGTCGCCGCGCGTATTCCGCAACCAGTCCAAGAATGCCCAGGAGGCCCACGAGGCTATCCGGCCCACTTCCATTGCCCGTGAACCGGACTCGATCCGGCGCTTCCTGAACAACGACCAGTTCCGCCTCTACGACCTGGTATGGAAGCGAGCGGTCGCCTCGCAGATGGCGCAGGCGCTCTACAACCAGGTGGCGGTAGACCTGAACACGGGCACGGTCGGCGACCGCTTCCGGGCCACCGGTTCGACCATCGTTTTCGCCGGTTTCATTCGCGTCTACCAGGAGGGTCGCGATGACGGTGACGCCAGCGACGGCTCGGACGACGAAAGCCGGCTACCGCCGCTGGAAGAGGGCCAACGGGTAAGTCTCGAGCAAATCCGCGCCGAGCAGCACTTCACCGAGCCGCCGCCGCGCTACACGGAAGCCAGTTTGGTAAAAACCCTGGAGGCCCACGGTATCGGTCGACCGTCGACCTACGCCAATATCATCACCACCCTGGTGCAGCGCGAGTACGTTGAACTGTTGGAACGGCGCTTCCATCCCACCGATGTCGGCAAGGTGGTCAATCGCTTTCTCACCGAACATTTTACGCGCTACGTCGACTACGACTTTACCGCCCGTTTGGAGGATGAACTCGACGAGGTATCGCGCGGCGAGAAGGACTGGATTCCGGTGATGCGGGAGTTCTGGTCACGCTTCGATCCGCTCGTGCGCAACAAGGAGGAAACCGTCAGCCGCGACGAGGCGGTGCAGGCTCGCGAGTTGGGCACGGATCCCAAGAGCGGAAAGCCGGTGACCGTGCGCATGGGCCGGTACGGACCCTTCGTACAGATCGGCACGCGTGACGACGAGGAAAAACCCCAGTTCGCCGGATTGCGGCCCGGGCAGAAGATGGACCAGATTACGCTCGAGGAGGCGCTCAAGCTCTTCGACCTGCCGCGCTATCTGGGCGAAACGCCGCAAGGTGAGCAGGTGTCCGCCAATATCGGTCGTTTCGGACCCTATATTCGCTACGGCAGCAAGTTCGTCTCGCTCAAGGACGAAGACCCGCATACGGTGAGTCTCGAGCGCGCCCTGGAGTTGATCGAGGCCAAGAAGATTTTCGACGCCAATCGCATCATCCACGACTTCGACGACGGAATACAGGTTCTCAACGGTCGCTACGGTCCGTACATCACCGACGGCGAAAAGAACGCCCGCGTGCCGAAGGACACCGATCCGAAATCGCTCGACGTCGATACGTGCCGCAAGTTGTTGGCCGAGGCGCCGGCGCGCAGGCCGCGCGGCGGAAAGAAAAAGACTGCCAAGAAGACGACCGCGAAAGTCGCCCGGAAAAAGACGTCTAAAGTCGCCAAGAAGGCGACCAAGCGCAAGGTCGCGAAGAAAAAGGCGGGTGCGCGAAAGAAAGCGACGAAGAAAACCGCGTCCGGCAAGTCCTCGGTGGCCAGGTCCACCTGACGACCCAAGGCAATGGCAAAGAAGAAAGCCCGCGGCCTCACCCAGCTCGGCGCGCACTCGGCGATACCGGACCAGCCGGACAAGGCGCTGCTAGAGCGCGTGCCAAACCCTTCGCCGTCAGCCGACTACGTGGTGCGGTTCACTTGCCCGGAGTTCACTTCGCTGTGTCCCGTCACCGGGCAACCGGATTTCGCGCACCTGGTGATCGATTACGTACCGGGCAAGTGGCTGGTCGAGTCGAAGTCCTTGAAGCTCTACCTGCAAAGCTTTCGCAATCACGGCGCCTTTCACGAAGACTGCACCATGCAGATTGCCACCGCGCTGAAGAAAAGGCTCTTGCCGAAATGGCTGCGTATCGGCGGGTATTTCTATCCTCGTGGCGGCATGCCTATTGACGTGTTTCACGCCAGCGGCGACCCGCCGGCGGGATTGTGGATTCCCGATCAGGGCGTGCCGGGGTACCGCGGTCGGGGTTGATGTCGGCCGTCGTCAGGGATGCCGCCAGTCTGATGGTGTTGTCACCAACGCCCCCGCATCGGGTCTTGATGGGTCAGCGGCCGCAAAGCGCCCGTTTCATGCCAGGTGTTTACGTTTTTCCCGGCGGCGCCGTCGAACCCGGCGACGACGAGGTTTCGGTGGTGGCTGGCTTCGCGCCGCGCGACAGCGAGCGTATGCGAGTCCTCGACGAAACACTGGCCAGGGCGCTCGGCGTCGCGGCGGTGCGTGAAACCTTCGAGGAGACGGGCGTGTTGTGTGCCTGTCCGGGCGCGAAACGGTGGGACGAGGTTGCCGCCGGCCGCGCCGCGGTGGATCTCTCCCGGCTCCGATATCTCGGTCGCGCCCTCACGCCCCCGGTGTCGCGGATTCGATTCCACGCCCGCTTCTTCTACGTGTTCGCCACATCCGATCACGATACGCCTTCGCCGAGCGACGAACTCGGCGACCCGCGCTGGGTCGATCCGGCCGATCCGGGATCGCTGCCAATCGCGCGGGTCACCCGGTTCATGCTCCAGGAACTCGAGCGCCGTTTGCGTGCGCAAGGACCGCCCGAGGCGACGCCGTTCTACCACCGCGACGACGGCGTGTACCGCATCGAATTCGATTAAGGTGTACGAGCCGCCACGCGGCGGCCATGCCCGACCTAGGACAGTCGATAGGCCGGAGGTTCGTGGTCGTCGTCCCGTTCGACGAGATTCCTGTCCATGGCCCATGCGATGCCCGCCATCAGCGATGCCCGCGCGGCCCGCGCCAGGCGTGGGTCGATATCCCCGTAGATACGCTGCAACAGCTTGTCCGCCGTCGCCGGCCCCGCGGATAGTTCGTCGAGCAACTGCCGCTCGCGCCAATGCCGGTGCTCGATCAATTCGCCGATCCAGCGAACCGGTTCGCGGATCGGCGGTCCGTGAGTTGGCCAGAAAACATGATCGGGATAGGCGAGGAGGCGCTCGAGACTGTCCAGGTAGTGACCGACATGACCGTCCGGCGGCACGATTACGGACGTCGACCATGCCATGATGTGGTCGCCGCAAAACACGCGACGGTGGTCCGGGTCGACAAAACAAACGTGGTCCGAGGTGTGTCCCGGCGTGTAGACCACCTCGAGCCGGAAATCACGACCTTCGATGACGTCGCCGTCAAAAAGTCCGATGTCGGGGTGATAGTCCCGCGCCGGCGTCTCGCTGCCCAGCCCCTCGTCCACCACGACGTCGCCGCCGCCGCATGCGGCAACCGGCACCCCGATCGCCTGCGACAACGTCGACGCCAGGCCCGCATGGTCTTGGTGGCGGTGGGTAACGAGTATGTGCGAGGGGTTGCCGCCGGACAGCAGCGTCGTCAACGCGTTGAAATGCTCGTCCATCCGCGGACCGGGGTCCAGTATCGCGCCGTGGTCCGCGCCGAGCACGTAGGTGCCGGTACCATGAAACGTCATCGCGGAGGGGTTGCGCGCGGTCACTCGCACCAGGCCGGGACCGACGTTTTCGGCGACGGCGTAATCGAATACGTGTTCGCGGTTGAATTTCACCCGTTCACTTCGTCCATGGGTTCCCAGCGAGCGCTGAACGGGTTGTATCGCTGAAGCGGTCGGAATTTCGATTTGTAGGCCATTTTCGGCGACTCGGCAATCCAGTAACCCAGGTAGACCCAGTCCAGTCCCTCGCGTCGGGCCAGGTCCACTTGCGCGAGTATCGCGTAGGTGCCGAGGCTGCGCTTCGGCGCGTTTGGCTCGAAAAAGGTATAGATGGCGGACAATCCGTCGTCGACGCGATCGACGATGGAAACGCCCAGCAGGACATCGTCCTTGCGAAACTCGATGAACGATGTTTCCACCTCCGAGTCGACCAGGAAACGGCGGTACTTTTCGGGATCCGGGTCGTCCATGCTGTCCCCCGCATGGCGCGTGGCCTGGTAGCGCAGGTAAAGTTCGAAGTGCTCTTGCGAAAATCGGGCCTTTGTCACGCGCGTGGTCACGTCCGCGTTTCGCGTCAGTGTCCTGCGCTGGGCGCGGTTCGGCCGAAAATGCGACACCATCAGGCGCACCGAGATGCACGCCGAGCATTCGTTGCAGAACGGGCGATAGTACAGGCTGCCATTGCGCCGGAAACCGTGTTGCAGTAGCCGGGCGTACAGGCTCGTATTGACCGGGTAGTGCGGATCGAGGATGAGATTGACCGCGGTGTTCGATTCGATGTACGGGCACGGGTGCGGCGCGGTCTGGTACAGGGTCGGGAACTGGACTTCGCGGGTCACAGGTACGGCTCCAGCTGTCGGTATTCAAAAGTCCAGTGCTCGCATCGCGACGGCGTCGTGAGTCCCTCTTTCACGGTTTCGACGAATGTTCTACGCGGGATCAGGCGAGCCCCGAGCGACGCCAGGTGCGAGGACTCGATCTGGCAATCGATCAGCCGGTAGCCGCGATCGATCAGTAGTCCGGCGAGCACCACGAGCGCGCACTTGGAGGCGTCGTTCGCGCGGCTGAACATGCTTTCGCCGAAAAACACGCGGCCCAGGGCCACGCCGTAAAGCCCGCCGACCAGTGCCCGGTCGCGCCAGACCTCCACGCTGTGGGCAACGCGCAGATGGTGCAGATCCAGGTACGCCCGTCGCATGTCGGCCGTGATCCACGATTCCCGGGTATCGTAGCGCCGCGGTTCGGCGCAGGCATCGATGATCGCCTCGAATGCCGTATCGACGGAATACGAAAAACCGCGGTTGCGCAGCGATTTGCGCAGACTTCGGCTGATCTTCAGGTCGCGCGGATACAACACGGCGCGCGGGTCCGGCGACCACCAAAGGATCGGCTGTCCGGGGTTGTACCAGGGAAAAATTCCGAGACTGTAGGCCTCGATCAGCCGCTCGGGAGAGAGATCGCCGCCGATCGCGAGCAGTCCCTCCGGGGTGGCGAACTCCAGCGGTGGAAAATCGTTCGCTTTCTGGCCTTGCTGTCGCATGGGCTCGATTGTATCGCCAGATTCAGCCGCTTCACACAATGGGAGCCGGCCGGGCCTTGCCGCGATCCCGCCGCGCGGGTTGCCGGATTCGTCCCGTGAACCGCCCGGAAAGTTCATTCCGCGGGTGGATCCCGGCGAAACGGCAGCGATTCGTTGAGTAGGCGCGCGTGTTGCGCCTGTTCGCTGCGCTCGACCGCGAGATACCTGTCGACTGCGTCGTAGAAGCCCGGGTGCTTGAGCCAGTGGGCCGAGCGTGTCGTCGCCGGGGCAAGTCCGCGGCTGAGCTTGTGAAGTCCTTGCGCGCCCGCCTCGAAGTACGCGAGGCCGCGCTCGATGGCGCGGGCGATCGGTTGGTAGTAGCACGTCTCGAAATGCAGGCCGTCGAGAAATCCGGCGGCGCCCCAGTAGCGGCCGAACAGCGCCGTATCGCTCTCGAAGTACAGGGCGCTGCAGACGACGCGCCCGTCGAGCAATCCCTGCAGGAGCAGAACCCGCTCGCCCATGGCGTCGGGAAGGCCGAGAAAAAATGCCCGATTCAGGTACGGAATGCCGCCGTGATCAGAAATGGTGCCGAGGTAGAGTTCGTGCATCGTCAGCCAATCGGTTTCGCTTGCCTGCGAGCCGCACAGCCAGCGGAAGGTCATGCCGGCCGCGGCGACCTTGCGTCGTTCGGCGCGAATGTTCTTGCGTCGCTTCGAAGTGAACCGCGCCAGGTAGTGATCGAAATCGGCATAACCTTCGTTGTGCCAGTGAAACTGGGTGTCGTGTCGCAGCAGGTAGCCGTTGTTTCCGAACATCGCCGACTCGGCGGGCGTCAGGAACAGGGCGTGAATCGAGGAGACCGGGTTGTCCTCGGCCAATCGCGCCGCGGCCTCGATCAGTGCCGTGGCGTCGGTGGAGCGCATGGCCAGCAGCTTGCGTGCGGTAACCGGCGTGAATGGGACGGCACAGACCAGTTTGGGGTAGTAGTTGATGGCGTGTTGCTGATAAGCGCGCGCCCACGCCCAATCGAACACGTACTCGCCGTAGGAATGCGCCTTGATGTACATCGGCATCACGCCGCTCAATTCGCCGTGTTGGTTCTCGATCGTCATGTGACACGGCGTCCAGCCGCTATCACCGCCCACGCAACCGGATGACTCCAGGAGTTCGAGGAACTCGTGACGAATGAACGGCGGATCGTCCGGGCCGACGAGGAGGTTCCAAGCCTCCCGCCGCACGTCCGCGGTTCGGGTAACGCTGCGCGCCGTCGGCGATTGGATGTCAGGGGATTCTTCTTGCCGCATGGATTTCGAGGATCGGCGCTCACCGGGTGGCGCGCCGCGTTGTAAAATCGACCCGGCAGCGATTCGCTCGCCGGGATCTTCTCGCGTCGGATCATTATGTGGTCGCATCGCCGGATTTTTCCAGTGCCGGTCGCGACGCGACGAGCCAACAATGAGTGAACGATGAAAAGCACCCTCACCGTCGGCCTCGCCCAGTTGAACCTGGTCGTCGGCGACATTTCCGGCAACGTGGAGCGAATGGTGGCAGCGGCCGCCGATGCGCGGGACCGACTCGGCGTCGACGTGCTCGTGTTCCCCGAACTCTCCGTCACGGGATATCCGCCCGAGGATCTTCTCCTGCGCGACGATTTCATTCGTGCCGCCGAACAGGGTCTGGCCCGGATGCGCGAGCAAATCGGCGGCGTCACGTGCCTGGTCGGGCATCCCGAGCGCCGGCAGGGTTCGCTGTTCAACGCTGCCTCGGCCATTCGCGATGGGAAGGTCCTGGCGACCTATTACAAGAGCGCGTTGCCGAACTATGGCGTTTTCGACGAAAAGCGCTACTTCGATGCCGGGGACCTGCCGATCGTCTTTCCCATGAATGGGTACCGTCTCGGAATTACCATTTGCGAAGACGTGTGGGAGTACACGCCGGCGGCGGCCAGCGCCGAGGCCGGCGCCGAGATTCTCCTCAACCTGAATGCCTCGCCGTATCACCTGCACAAGTCGGTGGAGCGCGAGACCCTCGTGGCGGGCGACGTGGCGCGGCGCATCGGCCGGTCGGTCGTGTATACCAACCTGGTCGGCGGCCAGGACGAATTGGTTTTCGACGGCGCCTCGTTCGTGGTCGACCCGTGCGGCCACGTGGTGCACCGGGTGGCGGCCTTCACCGAGAGCGTCTCGGCGGTCGTTTTCGGCCGCGACGACGGCGGTGCGGTCACGATCCAGTCGGCCAGCGTCGAGGCGCCGGATTCCGACGAGGAGACGGTGTACCGCGCGCTGACCACCGGCGTACGCGACTACGTGGACAAGAACGGTTTTCCGGGTGTCGTCGTCGGCCTGTCCGGCGGCATCGATTCGGCTCTCACGCTGTCCATCGCCGTCGATGCGCTGGGGTCGCAGCGGGTCGAAGCGGTGACCATGCCCTCGCGTTATACCCGCGATATCAGTGTTCTGGATGCCGAGCTCGAATGCGAGCGGCTGGGCGTGCGTTGCCACCGCATCGACATCGATCCCGTGTTCCAGGCCTTCCTCGATCAGTTGAGCCCCTTGTTCGGCAATCGGCCCGTGGACGCCACGGAGGAGAACATCCAGGCGCGGTGCCGCGGTACGCTGCTCATGGCGCTGTCGAACAAGACCGGCAAGATGGTGTTGACAACGGGTAACAAGAGCGAAATGGCCGTCGGCTACGCCACGTTGTACGGCGACATGGCGGGCGGTTTCGCGGCCATCAAGGACGTGCCGAAGACGTGGGTATATCGGCTGGCGCGATATCGCAATACGCTCTCACCCGTCATTCCCGAGCGCGTCATCGAGCGGCCGCCGACGGCGGAACTCGCGCCTGACCAGCTCGACACGGACAACCTGCCGCCATACGAGGAGCTCGACCCCATCATCGAGGCGTACGTCGAGGAGGACCTTTCACCCGCGGACATCGTTGCGCGAGGGCACGACCCGGCCGACGTGGAGCGGGTCGTGCGCATGATCAATCGTAATGAGTACAAGCGCCGCCAGGCGCCGCCCGGCGTGCGAATCAGCCGGCGGGCGTTTGGCCGGGACCGGCGTTATCCATTGACCTCCGGGTACCGTTTCGATACGGGTCTGGACGAAGGGGAGAATCGCAACTGACGATTCGGCGGCGATCGCGGTTCCCGGTGTTCGTCCGGCAAGCGGCCAGCACGCCGTCGACGGCGCGGACTTACGAGTTCGATGGCGAGGGAAGCTGGGCCAGGTAGTTGCTGGATGGAAAATTGTGCTCGAGGATGCGCACGGTATCGTACATCAGGTCGGTCAGGCCCATTTCCCGGTATGCGATGGCCATGAGGCCGAGGGCGTCTTCCACCGACGGTGTACGTTGGTATTCCTCCAGGATCTTTTTCGCGCGATTGACCACTGCGACGTAGGCGCCGTGCGACAGGTAATACCTCGCGACGCTGACATCGTGCTTTGCCAGCACGTTGACGAGGTGAATCATGCGCTGCCGTGCGTCCGCGGCATAGGGGCTGCGAGGAAACCGAGACACGAGTTCGCTGAAAGCGGTATACGCCTCCCGCGCCGGACGCGTGTCTCGTTCGCTGAGGTCGTCGGTGCCGGTCAGGCGCGCGAAAAAGCCATCCCGCTCCCGGAAACTGGCGATGCCCTTGAGGTAGTACGCGTAGTCCACGCGCTCATGCGTCGGATGCAGGCGAATGAACCGGTCCGAAGCGGCGACCGCCAGCTCGGGTGAGGCGTTCTTGTAGTAGGCGTAGGCGATATCGAGCTGGGCCTGTTCGGCCGGCGTGCCGTAGGGGTATCGGGACTCCAGCTCCCTGTAGAGTTCGATGGCCTCAGCGTAACGTTTCTCCTCGAGCGCCCCGCGCGCGTATTGCAATAGTGTCTCGGCGGGGACATTGGCGTATTGGTCGCCCGGATCGGTGCTGGCGCATGCGCCCGCAAGCAAGGCCAGCGTCAGGACAATGACGGCGCGGACGGATCGTGTCACCATTCCATGAATTCCAGGATCGATAAAGAATAAAATGTCATATGTCATTATAAACCCGTATCCCCGCCCCGGCCTACCGCGGTCGGCGCGGCGGCCGCGCCGCGTCGCGTGACCGGACACGTCGAACCGGCGCGAACGCTTCGGCTCACCGTCGGCGATTCCCTGCATGGCCGGCGACTCGACCAGGCCCTGGTGGAGATGGTGCCGGATTGCTCTCGCGCCGCCTTACAGGCGTTGATCCGGCAGGGCAGGGTACGACTCAACGACACGGTGGTGGCCCAGAAAACCAAGGTGGCGACGGGCGACCGGGTCCGCGTGGATTTTCCCGCCGTCGATACTCGCGAGGACGAGGCGGAGGCGATCGGACTCGACGTGCTCCACGAGGACGACGAGGTCATCGTGATCGACAAGCCGGCGGGGTTGGTGGTGCACCCGGGCGCCGGCAATCGCCGTGGCACCCTGATGAACGCATTGCTCTATCACGAGCCACGCCTGGCGGCGCTGCCGAGGGCGGGCATCGTGCACCGACTCGACAAGGACACCAGCGGCGTGATGGTGGTGGCCCGGACGGAGCGCGCGCGCCAGTCGCTCACCGAGGCGCTCGCCGCAAGGCGCGTCAAGCGAATTTACCGGGCGGTGTGCCGGGGACGACTGGTTGCCGGCGGCATGGTGAACGCGCCGATCGGACGCCACCGCGTCAACCGCACGAAAATGGCCGTGACGTCGAGGGGTCGCGAGGCGGTCAGCCAGTACCGCGTGCTGGAGCGGTTCGAGGCGCACACGTATATCGAAGTGTCGCTGCAGACCGGGCGCACCCACCAGATCCGGGTTCACATGGCACATGTGGGCCATCCGTTGGTGGGTGACAGGCTCTATGCCGGCCGTTCGCATCTGCCGTCGGGGGTCGGTGCCGCGGTTCGCGACGCGGTGGCGGCCTTTCCCCGCCAGGCACTGCACGCCGCCCGGCTCGCGTTCGATCACCCGGCGACGCGCCAGTCGATGGTCATCGAATCACCCCTTCCCGGGGACCTTCAAGCGCTGCTCGCGAAACTGGGTGCGACCGACGCATGAAAAAGCGG
>JAUIEZ010000184.1 GCA_030429665.1 Gammaproteobacteria bacterium
CAGCAACAGGCCGGTCTCGGTGTCTACCCACAGGGTGTATCCGTAGCGATACCCGTCCCTCGGCATGACCTCGATCACCTGGGCCGGACGGTCGGCTATTCGCTCGCGGTCGCCAAGCTTGAATTCGTAGAAGTCGGCCAGCGAGGCGATCTGCTCGCCACGGATCTGCAGGAACGTGTTGCGTGAGGATTTTCGCGACTCGTGCACGCCGATCTTCTTGTCCGGCAGGAAACACCAGACGCTTTCGTTGTCGCGAATGATCTCGCGCGCCGAGCCGGTAAGGGAGAACAAACGTTGACGGAACCCGTCATCCCGGGCCCGGTGCGCGATACGCATGGTCTCCATCTCGCCATCATGCTCGTAAATGAAGGAGCCGATGTAGTTGACCTTTTCGGGTGCCATCTCCACCCGCATCAGCCACTCGGAAATTCCGCCCTGGGCCGCCGCGGGCAACGCGGTGACCAGGATGGCCCAGAGAAACAGCCGGCGGGAGAGTGATCGCCCAGTCAATCTCATGTCGGAACGCCGGGCTTCACTCGCTGCTATGACTGACGAACTTCGCGTACGCGAGCAGTCCGTTGAGCCCGGCCGAACCGGTAAACTCACCATGCTCGACGAGCAGGGAATTGAGTTCGTCCATGTCCATCGGCTGCTCGGCGGGTGGTTGCGCGTCGCCGGCCGCCGCCAGCGGCGTCGGCGCCGCGCCGGGCGCGGCGAACCAACCAGGCGTTATCACCATCACCGCCACCGCGGCGATCGCGGCGGCCGCGGCAAATCCGCCCACGAACGCGGTCGCGTGCCGCTGCGACACCGCGCGGCGGCGACGCGGCGCGGCTCGCACCAGGCGATGCGGTTCCGCGGCGATACGCTCGCTGATTCGTGTCGCCAGGTCGTCGCGACAAGCTCGAACGGAGGCCTCGGCACACTCGCCTCTCATCAGTGCGCCGATCAACTGGTAACGTTCGACGGTACGAAGCCCCTCGTGTTCGAGCGACTTGCAGGCCGCCGCCAGTTCGTCGCCAGCGAGTTCGCCGTCGACAAGGCTGGAAATTTTCTCAGTCATGCACTACCCCCGTCGGACCGCGACCGGCCCGCATCTTGGCGACAAAACGGTCGGGCACAGCCCGCGTCGAAAACCGCCGGATTGAAATTCTGCTATATAGACAGTGCCCGGCGCCGGAAATTCCGGTCCGCGCGAAAAAAATGTGAAACGCCGATTTCATTCCAGCAAGTCCTTGAGCTCCCGGTCGATGGCCTCCCTCGCCCTGAAAATGCGGGACCTGACGGTGCCGATGGGACATGACATCACCTGCGCTATCTCCTCGTAGCTCATGCCCTCGATCTCGCGCAGGGTGATGGCCTCGCGCAGGTCTTCCGGCAAGGCCCGCAGCGTCGATTGCAGCACTTCGGCGATCTGACGCGTCATGATGGCGTGCTCCGGCGAATTGCCTTCCTGCAGCTTTTGACCGGCCTCCGTATTGACCACGTCCTCGGCGTCCAGGTCCTGACCGGGCGGGCGCCGGCCCGAGGCCACCAAGTGGTTCTTGGCGGTATTGACCGCGATCCGGTATAACCACGTGTAAAAGGCGCTGTCCCCCCGGAACCTCTCCAGTGCCCGGTAGGCCTTGATGAAGACCTCCTGGACTACGTCTTCGACCTCCGCGTGATCGTAGACGTAGCGCGACACCAGGCCGGCGACCTTGCCCTGGTAGCGGCGCACCAACACGTCGAACGCGCGCTTGTCGCCGCGTTGTACGCGTTCCACCAGCTCCTGATCGAGTGAGTCCATCGTGTCCGGTATTGTTGGGATGACACGCGCGCGGCCAGGCGACGCGACACCGTGCAGGCGGATCAATTCGAGAGGTCGCGTTCGCCAAGGCTCGGTCCCGAACTCGCCGACGCCGGTATCTCTCCGTCCTCGTCGGTCGCCGGCGCGCGAACGATCGCACGGACTGTACACGCTCCCGATCCGGGCGGCGCTAGTGTACCATGCGCCAAGTCGCCGGGAGCCCGTGCGCGCCCGGCACCGGCGGCACCCGTCGCGCCGGATCCGGTGCGACGGTTCGCGAATCCGATCGCCGCGTTCACCACGCGGTCAACGATAGCGGCGCGGCCTGAGCCGACTCGCCACGTACAGGGGAGATTCCCACCGATGCAAGACAAAGCCAGCGAACATGTCGACGTTCTCGTCGTCGGCGGAGGCGTCGCCGGCCTGAGCCTGGCACTACATCTTGCCGACCAGGGCAGACATTGCACCGTGCTGGCCAAGGAGGCGCTTTCCGAGGGCGCCAGCCTGTACGCGCAGGGCGGCATCGCGGCGGTTCTCGACGCCACGGACAGCTTCGAATCGCATGTCGCCGACACGGTGAAGGCCGGTGCCGGGTTGTGCCACGTGGACACCGTCGAACTCGTCGTGAGCAACGCGCCGGCGGCAATCAACTGGCTGCTCGAACGCGGCGTGCACTTCAGCGAGGATGCCGAGTCCAGCACCGGACTGCATCTCACTCGCGAGGGAGGACACAGTGAGCGCCGCGTCATACACGCGGCCGACACGACCGGCCGCGAAGTCGAGACGACACTCGAGCAATTGGTGCGCCGGCACCACAATATCCGGGTACTCGAACACTACATCACGATCGACCTGGTCACCACGGCCAAGTTGGGCATCGCAGGCACAAACCGATGCCTTGGCGTTCACGCGTATGACAAGCAACGCCACGTGGTGAAAACGCTGCGCGCCGACTACGTGGCGCTGGCCACGGGCGGCGCCTCGAAAGTTTACCTGTACACCAGCAATCCCGACACGTCGACCGGCGACGGCATTGCCATGGCCTGGCGCGCGGGCTGTCGCGTCGCCAACATGGAATTCGTCCAGTTTCATCCCACCTGCCTGTACCACCCGCAGGCGAAGTCGTTCCTGCTGTCCGAGGCGTTGCGCGGCGAAGGGGCATGGCTGGTTCTTGACGACGGCGAGCGGTTCATGCGGCACCACGACGAGCGCATGGAACTCGCCCCCCGCGACATCGTCGCCCGCGCCATCGACTACGAGATGAAGAAACGCGGGCTGGACAGCGTATTCCTGGACATATCCCACCAGGATCCCGAAAAGATTCGCGGCCACTTTCCCAACATACAGGCGCAGTGCATGCGCTTCGGCTACGATCTAACGACCGGCCCCGTACCGGTGGTGCCGGCGGCCCACTACACGTGCGGCGGCATTGTCACCGACCACAGCGGCCGAACCGACGTCGACCGCCTCTACGCGCTCGGCGAGTGCGCGTTTACCGGTCTGCACGGTGCCAACCGCCTGGCCAGTAATTCGCTGCTGGAATGCCTCGTCTTCGCCCGCACCGCCGCGGCTGACATCCTCGAGCGGGGAATCGATTCGAACCGTCCGCCCGAAACCCTGCCGCCCTGGGACGAGAGCCGCGTCACCGACGCGGACGAACAGATCGTGGTGTCTCACAACTGGGACGAACTGCGCCACTTCATGTGGGACTACGTGGGCATCGTGCGCACGACCAAGCGGCTGCAGCGCGCCGCGAACCGGCTTCGGTTACTGGACGAGGAGATCCGCGAGTTCTACAGCAACTTCCGCGTCGACAGCGATCTCGTCGAGCTACGCAACCTGGTGCTCGTTGCCGACCTGATCGTACGCTCGGCGCAGTCGCGCAAGGAAAGCCGCGGGCTGCACTACACGCTGGACTATCCCGATCCCGCGACTGAAGGGGTCGATACCGTCCTTGCGCCGGCCCAACCGGAATCACCGGTTTCGCAGCGCCCGACCGCGTCGGGCGTCAATTAAGGAGCAATCGCACCGCGTTGGCGCACGAATCGGGGTAGTCGCTGCGGCGTTCCATCAACCAGTCCATCAGGTCCGGATCCTGGCATTCGAGCAGGTTGGCGAAGCTTTCCTGCGTCTCGCCGTCTAGCGAATCGAACCGCTCTTCGAGAAATCGCGTCAGCAGGATGTCCAGTTCGCGCACACCGCGACGGCATCGCCAACGCAACCGCTTGTAACGGGCTTCGTCCATCCCGGCGCTTACTCCCCGCGCAGGTAGATCAGCTTCTTGATCTCGGCGATGGCCTTTCCCGGATTGAGATTTTTCGGGCACGTGCTGGTGCAGTTCATGATGGTATGGCACCGGTACAACTTGAAGGGATCCTCCAGCGCATCGAGACGTTCGCCGGTGGCTTCGTCGCGGCTGTCGGCAATCCAGCGGTACGCCTGCAGCAACACCGCGGGGCCGAGATAGCGATCGCTGTTCCACCAGTAGCTGGGACAACTGGTCGAACAACAGGCGCACAGGATGCACTCGTAAAGCCCGTCGAGCTTTTCGCGGTCCTCCACCGACTGGAGGCGTTCCCGGTCTGGCGCCGGCGAGTCGGTTTTCATCCACGGCTCCACGGAGGCGTACTGGGCATAGAAATGCGTCAGGTCCGGCACCAGGTCCTTGACCACGGGCATGTGCGGGAGCGGGTAGATCCGCACCGGACCGTCAATATCCTCGATGGCCTTGATGCAGGCCAGCGTGTTGGTACCGTCGACGTTCATCGCGCAGGAGCCGCAGATACCCTCCCGGCAGGAGCGGCGGAACGTCAGCGTCGCATCGACCTCGTTCTTGATCTTGATCAGGGCATCGAGCACCATGGGGCCGCAGTCGTCGAGGTCGATCTCGTAGACGTCGAGGCTGGGGTTCTTTCCGGCATCAGGATCGTGTCGGTAGACATGAAACTCCCGAACACGCTTGCCGCCCTTGGCCTTGAACGTCCTGCCGCTGCGGACTTTCGAATTCGCCGGTAGTGTCAATTCAGCCATGCTTGCTCCTTAGTAAACACGTTGCTTGGGCGGCACGACGTCCACCTCGTCGGTGAGCGTGTAGTAATGCACCGGCCGGTAATCGATGCTCGCCTTGCCTGCCGAGTCGACCCAGATGAGCGTGTGCTTCATCCAGTTTTCGTCGTCGCGGTCAGGAAAATCCTCTCGCGCGTGAGCGCCGCGGCTTTCCTTTCGGTTGATCGCCGATCGCGCGGTGGCGATGGCCTGAGACACCAGGTTCTGCAGTTCCAGTGTCTCGACCAGGTCGGTGTTCCAGATCATCGAGCGATCGGAAACCTTCAACGACGAAAGACCGTCGTGAATGGGACCGAGCTTTTCGATACCCTCGGCGAGCACTTCCTCGGTACGGAAAACCGCGCAATGGGTCTGCATGGTGCGCTGCATCTCCAGGCGCAGCCGGGCGGTGGGCGTGTCGCCGTTCGCATGGCGCGCCTTGTCGAGCCGGTCGATGATCTCCTCGCCCGCGCTGGCCGCCAGCTTCTGCCGCCGCCCCTTCTTCGGCGCAACCAGTTCCGCCGCGCGAATGGCCGCGGAGCGGCCGAACACGACCAGGTCGAGCAGCGAGTTCGAGCCCAGCCGGTTGCCGCCGTGCACCGAAACGCAAGCCGCCTCGCCGATGGCCATCAAGCCGGGGACCACGTGATCGGGATTGCCGTTCTCGAGGGTGAGAACCTCGCCCATGTAGTTGGTCGGAATACCGCCCATGTTGTAGTGAACGGTCGGGATCACCGGAATCGGGTCGCGAGTGACATCGACGCCGGCGAAGATCTTCGCGGTCTCGGAAATGCCCGGCAAGCGCTCCTGCAGCACCTCCGCACCAAGGTGTTCGAGATGCAGGTGAATATGATCGGACTCGGGTCCGACGCCCTTTCCCGCCCGAATCTCCATGGTCATGGAGCGACTCACCACGTCGCGCGAGGCGAGATCTTTGGCATTGGGCGCGTAGCGTTCCATGAAGCGCTCACCATCGGCGTTGGTCAGGTAGCCGCCCTCTCCACGCGCACCTTCTGTGATCAGACAGCCGGAACCGTAAATTCCCGTGGGGTGGAACTGTACGAATTCCATGTCCTGCAAAGGCAAGCCGGCCCGCAGCACCATGGCGTTGCCGTCCCCGGTGCACGTGTGCGCCGAGGTGCAGGAGAAAAACGTGCGGCCGTAGCCGCCAGTGGCGAGAACCACGGCGTGGGCGGCAAAACGGTGCAGCGTACCGTCATCCAGGCACCATGCCATCACGCCCTTGCACTCGCCGTCTTCCATGATCAGGTCCAGGGCGAAGTACTCGATGAAGAATTCCGCCTGCTGCTTGAGCGATTGCTGGTACAGCGTGTGGAGAATGGCGTGGCCGGTGCGATCGGCGGCCGCGCAGGTGCGCCGCGCCTGCCCTTCGCCGAAATGCGTCGTCATGCCGCCAAAGGCACGCTGATAGATCTTGCCGGCGTCGGTGCGCGAGAACGGCACGCCGTAGTGCTCCAGTTCGATCACCGCGTCGGGCGCTTCCTTGCACATGTACTCGATGGCGTCCTGGTCGCCGAGCCAGTCCGAGCCCTTCACGGTGTCGTACATGTGCCAGCGCCAGTCGTCTTCGCCCATGTTGCCGAGCGCCGCGCTCATGCCGCCCTGGGCGGCCACGGTGTGCGATCGCGTGGGAAAAACCTTGGTAATGCAAGCCGTTTTCAGCCCCGCCTCGGCCAGGCCCAGCACGGCGCGCAACCCCGCGCCGCCGGCGCCGACGACGACGACGTCGTAACTGTGATCGATGATGTCGTAGGATGATGTAGTCAAGAACTTCGCTCCTTCAAAGTGCGGTGGCCAGGACGGAGACGATGGTCGTCACCCCCATCAGGAGCAGCAGACCCTTGACCACGATGATGACGGCGTTTCGCACGAACTCGTCCGAGACGTAGTCCTCGACGACGACCTGGATGCCCAGCGCCGCATGGTAGTAGGCGGCGCCGAAGAACAGGACCAGCAGCGCGCAGACCCAGGGCCGGGACATCCATGCCACGAACGACTCGTAGTCGAAACTGTCCATGGTGCCGATCGAGAACAGGAACCAGAGCGTCAGCGGCACCAGCGCGAGGGCGCTGAGGCGTTGCACATGCCAATGGTGGACGCCCGCGCCCGCGGAACCCAGGCCGCGCGCGCGAGAAAGTGGTGAGCGATAGTTCATGCTATCCCCTTCGAGTTCAGATGAGCACGGCGACGACGAGAACCGCCGTGGCCACGAGCACCGCGATAGCGCCGCGGTGTACCGACACGAGATCGAGCGCCCGGCCGGTATCCCACACCAGGTGACGAATCCCGTTGCACAGGTGATAGCACACCGAAAGGGTGAACAGCGCCAGCAGGAGAACGCCGAACCACGACAGCACGATCGACGCGACGCCATCGTAGCTCGAAGGTCCGTAGGCGGCGCCGATGAACAGCGAGGAGATCAGCAGCAAGCCGACGATGCTGGCGACACCGGTGAGCCGGTGAACAATGGACATCACCGCAGTGAGCGGCAACCTGTAGATCTGCAGGTGAGGTGAGATCGGACGCTCCACAACTCACTCCTTAATTTTATGTTTGGGACAAGAAATCGGAAACGGGCTTGATTATACTGCCTCGGCCAGGTCGTTTGGCCTGGTACCGGTTTGCCGTGCGGGTTAAAAATCGATACACCGGCCCTTGCGCTCCCAGTCTCCGTAACGCGTCGGCTCCGGGCCGCTCGGACCGCCATGCTCGCTCGGGGCAGGCTGCTCTTTATCGTCGACGGAAGGTTCGGGCGTGGCCGGCGCTCCGACCGGGGCATTCGGCGCCGGCACCCGCCCGCTCTTGTTTTCGTCGTTCGACGCAATCATATTTGCTGGACCAAGCCCTGGTTTGTTGCGATGCACCAGTTTATCGCGCCGGGCGAACCGATTCAATTCAAGCATATGGCGACCACCGAAAACACGGCCCACGAACGCGGGCGGCACGAAGTGCACGAGGACGGCGCGGGAGAAGCCACGCCTTTCAACCTGTGCCGACTCGATTATCTCGGCGTGGTCTCGCTCACCGGCCGCGACGCGGCCACCTTCCTGCACAACCAGGTGAGCAACGATATCGAGGACCTGGGCGAGAACGAGAGCATCCTGGCGGCATACTGCAATCCCAAGGGCCGGGTCATCGCGTTGTTTCGCGTACTGCGCACCGGAGAGACCGACTACGCGTTGCTGATGGCGGCAGATCTCGTCGAACCGGTGGTCAAGCGCCTTCGCATGTTCATCTTGCGCTCGAAAGTGGCGATCGAACCCATGGCGGCCACCGTGGTGTACGCACTGCCCGGCGATCCCGCGGTCGAGGCGCTGGCTGAACAGGTACCGGAAACGGGGTCGGCGGTCGCGCTGGAAGCGGGATGGCTGCTCGCCACCGGTACCGTTGACCGCCGCTTTCTGTTCGTATCGAAAGATGGGACGCCGCCAAACGGCATGGCGGT
>JAUIEZ010000017.1 GCA_030429665.1 Gammaproteobacteria bacterium
CGGCCTGGCGCGCGCGCCACGCCGACCGCGTACCCGTTGTCGAGGTCGACGGAGAGGTTGTCTGCGAATACTTTCTCGACCCCGCGACGTTGATCGCTCGCCTTGAATCGAAGAACTGATGGCCGTCATACACGAGGAGCGACACGGAGACAGCGTCTACCAGGTTCGCACGGCCGGGTCGTCGATCCGGCTTTATACCAACGGCGTCTTCCACAGCCAGTTCAGCCCGTCGCCCAGGGCGGCGACGAACATGTGGGACCTGCTGTCCATGCCGGCCCTGCTTGCCCGCGGCGGCCGTCCCGCCAGCGTTCTCGTGCTGGGCGTGGGCGGCGGCGCGGTGCTTCGCCGCATGGTCGATACTTTCGACGTTGGGCGTGTCGTGGGCGTCGAGCTGGACCCGGTTCATCTTTCGATAGGCCGACGCTTCTTCGGCCTCGAGCGCGACGACATCGAGCTGGTGGTTGCCGACGCGCGCGGTTGGGTCGCGGACTACCGCGGCAAGCCGTTCGACCTCGTCATCGACGACCTGTTCGGCCACGGCGACGGCGAGCCGCGCCGGGCATTGGCCTTCGATAAGTCCTGGTTACGCCGTCTCGACGCGCTGGTCTCCCCGCACGGCGCAGTTGCCGCCAACTTCGCAAGCCTCGCCGAGTACCGGCACAGCGCCGCTAGCTCGCGCGAGGGTGCCGGCGACCGATGGCGCGCCGGATATACCCTGCGCCTCAGGGTCCTCGACAACGTGGTCTCCGTGCATTCGCGCGAGCGGTGTTCGACCGAATCGTTTCGCGGCCTGATCGCGAAACGATTCGGCACCCGCGCGCTCGCCTGCACCAGCGTGCGCGGCATACCGGCAACGACTCGCCGATGATTACCCACCGGTTCGCCTGACACCGCGGTCCCGCCCGGTCGTACGGATCGTGTCAATCAGTTGACAGACGCGCCGCCGTTGACGGCGCTAGATTTCCTCGCCTGGTCAATACCATTGCGAGGATTACGTGTCGGCGCGATTCATCGTTGCGTGCCTAAAGAACGCCTGTCTCACTGTCCTGTTCGCATACCAGGTGCTGATCCTGGTGTACCAGTTCCAGGGCGCGCTTCAGTCATACTATTTCCATCTCGGCGCCGTGCTCGTCGTCGCGTCGCTGGTGATCATTTCGTTGACACTCGAGCGGGGGCGGGGCGCCCGGTCGTGGTTGCGACTCTCGCTCCCCGTGGCGGTACTTGTCGGCTCGGTGCTCTCGGCGACCTATCTATACCTGAATGTCGGCGACATCGAACTGCGCCAGCCGTTCCTGGAGCAGGCCGACGTTATCGCCGGCATCGTCATCGTCGCCTGCACCATCGCGCTGACCTGGCTGGTGTGGGGCGCGGTCCTTGCCCTCGTTATCGGAGCGGCGGTCGTCTATTTCTTCTTCGGAGATTATTTTCCCGGCAACTTTAATTTCAAGCCGCCCGAAACCGAGATCATCATCAGTTACCTGGCCGGCATGGGCGGCGCGCGCGGTGTGCTGTGGGGTATTCCGCTATCCGCCAACACCTTGTTCCTGATCATCGCCTTCGGCGGCCTGCTAAAGGGAACGCGTATTCTCGAACTGTTCAACGAGTTTGGCCGCCTGCTGTTGAACGTATCGCGCAGCGGCATTTGTTATTCGGCGATTCTCGCCAGTTCGTTGATCGGCATGGTCACCGGTCAGGCTGTCGCCAATGTCGCGTTGTCCGGTTCGGTGACCATTCCCGCCATGACGCAGCAAGGCATTTCCCGCGAGCGTGCCGGCGCCATCGAAGTAGTCGCCTCGCTGGGCAGCCAACTCATTCCGCCGATCATGGGGCTCGGCGGGTTCCTGATGGCAGTCAATCTCGGTGTCCCGTACGTCGAGGTGGCAACGGCCGCGATCGTGCCGGCCTTCCTGTTCGTCGCGGTACTGTTCATTGCCGGGTACTTCGTCGCCTCCACGACGCCATCGCTCAAGACGCGTCGCGAGAAGATCGACAAGCGGCTCATCATTTGGTTGCTGCCTTCCTTCGGGGTGTCATTCCTGACGCTACTGACCATGCTGTACATGCGCTACTCGGCCGGGTACTCGGCGCTTTGGGCGATCGTCCTGCTGGTAGTACTCTCCTGGCTGCGGCCAAGGGCCTACCGGCCGACATTGTCCCAGCTGTGGGACGGCCTGGAGTACGGCGTGGTCGCCGCGGTGAACCTGGGTTTGATCCTGGCGGGCATCGGTATCGTCGTGCAGGTGCTGGTGACCACCGGCGCGGGCTTCGACCTCGGCCGCACCGTCATGCTCGTGGCCGGCGACCAGGTCTGGCTGGCGCTCGTTCTGGGCATGCTGATCTCCGCGTTGGTGGGGCTCGGCCTGCCCACGCCGGCCGCCTACGCGCTGATCGCGATCATCATGATTCCCTCGCTCATCGATCTCGGGCTGGAACCGATCGTCGCCCACTTCTTCGGTTTCTACTTCGCCATCTTCTCGGCCGTCACGCCGCCCGTCGCGGTGGGCGTCATGGCCGCCACGCGCATTTCCGGCGGATCATTCTATCGGACGGCCGCGGAAGCGGGGCGCATGTCCATCGTGTCCGTCCTGCTCCCTTACGCCTTCGTGGTGTTTCCGTCGCTGCTCGCCTTCCCCGCGATCGGCGTTCGCGGCGCCGTCGTGTGCGCCGCGCTCATCGTCACCGCGCTGTACTGGGGAGCCTCCGTCTACGGCACGTTCGGCCGACCGCTCGGGACCGCCGAACGAATCGCGTTCCTGGCCGTTCCCCTGCTGTGCATCGCAATGCTCGTCACCGGGTCGATGATCGTCGCGGTCGCGCTGGTCGCCCTGGGCGTCGTCATCGGCGCGTGGAACCTGTCGGTGCTGCGCCGATCGCGCGAACCGACAGGTTCGCCAGCCGGCAGCTGAGACATCATCGAGCCCGGAGCCAACTGATTCAGCAGCTTCAAAACCGATCACCCAAAGGAGAAAGACCCATGCCAACCACGCTTCTGTTCGATACCTGGGGTACGCTCGTCGACAACTACTCGATCGCCGATGTCATCGAGCCCTACGTTTTCGAATCCCACATCGCCCAGCAAATCTCCGAGGATTGGCGGTTCCAGCAGAAGTGGGCCATGTTCTACACCACTCTGAGCGATTCGTTCGTTCCCCACCCTACGCTCAACGAGGCCTGCCTGCGCTGGGCCCTTGACCGCCATCACGTCGAGCTGCCCGAGGAAGCTGTCCGCGACATCATCGGTCAGTATCACAAATTGCGAGCCTACCCTGACGTGCTCGGCGCGCTGAAGTCACTGAAGGAACAAGGCCTGACATTGAAAATCGTCGCCAACCCGACGAAGAAGATGATCGAGGACCACAGCCGGTACGCCGGCACCCTGGAGTACATCGACGAAATCATCAGTTCCGGCGAGGAGGCGCAGGCCTTCAAGCCCTCGCCGAAGGTCTACGAACTCGGAATGCAACGCGCCGGTTGCCCGAAGGAGGAGATTCTCTGGGTGACGGGCCATTTCTGGGAGATCGTGGGCGCGGTGCGGCAGGGACTCAACTGCGCGTGGACGAACCGCGCGCGACAGCCGGCGCTGAAGATCGGTGTCGAGCCGACATACACCACCAACAACCTGCAGGAACTCGCGGACATTCTGGCCAAGGGAGGATAGAGCCCCGTCGCATTGACCCGAACACCCAGGAGGATGAATCCATGAAACAACCGAAACTGATACCAACCACGATGAAAACCGTGCTCGCCACGGCACTGTTCGCCGTGAACCTGTCGGCGGCGGTGGCCGAACCGACCACCGTTCGGCTAATGGCGTCGCCGAGCGGCTCGGGGCCCTACAACGCCTTCGCCACGGTACAGACCCACATGGCGGAGTTCTCGGACAAGATCCGACTGAGCGTCGAGGAGACGCCCGGCTTCAATTTCAACGTCAAGTACATGGCGACGCATCCGGATCGCTATGCCGACACCGTGTTTGGCACCGGTTCCGTGCTCAACTGGGCCGCGTCGACCGGGCAGAAGCCGTTCTACCCCGAGGCGCTCGAGGTGATGAGCGACTTCAAGGCGGTGCTGGTTCTCGGATTAACGTTCAATACTTGGGTCACCATGGACAAGTCAATCCAGACGCCCAACGACTTCGCCGGCAAACGGGTCGGCATCGGCCTGTTGACCCAGAACGAGTGGGGCATGCATCAACGCATGTTGCTGGATGAGTGGGGACTGACGTCCGGCCTGGCGAGTCTCGACACGTTGGGGCCCGGCCAGAACATCGAGGCCCTGCTGGACGGGCGCACCGACGTCGGCACGCTGTTTGGCCTGACCAGCGCCGACGGAACGATCACCGTCGTTACCGGCCCGCACCGCCAGCTCGAAGCCTCCAACCGCGAGTGGCACTACGTGCAGGTTCCGGAACAGATGACGGAGTCGTCGACTGCGCCTTTCCGGGTGGTTCGTTACGAGGCAGGTACGCTGCCCAATCAACCCGAACCCGTCACCCTGTTCGGCGACCTGTTGATCATTTCCGCGCACGCATCGCTGCCCGAGGAACTGGCCTACGAGCTGGTGCGGGTATTCGTCGAGCACGGCGACCAGATCAAGCAATACCACGGTTTTCTCAAGCCGCTGACCAACGACACGATGTCGTTCATGGCCGCCGAGAACCCGGACTTTTTCCACCCGGGTTCGTTGCGCGCATTTCGCGACCTGGGCATTATCCAGTAATTCGATACCGCAAGACGGCGCCGCCGCCCGTAGGCGGCCGGCGCCTATTTTCACGCGATCCTCAGCTACTTCGATCGGTCGCCATGGCACGATAGCGAAACGACTCGTCGATCTCGGTCCTTGCCAGGTTGTTGGTTAACGTCGACAGGACGTACCAGCCAATCACGGCGATGATCTCCAGCAGTTCGGGCGTGGACAGGCCCGATTCGTTGAACTCCGCGATCGCATCCTCGGATAGCCGTCCCTGGGTTTCCCACAGCTTCATCGTGGCGCGCTGCACCAGCGCCTGGCGAGGATCGGATAACGGCCGGCCATTGCGCAGAGCGTCGATATCATCGGTATCCATTTTCATTCGGGCGGCGAAAGTGGAATGCGCCGCCAGACAATAGTGGCAACGTGTGCGCCGGGATACTTCAACGGCCACGATTTCCCGTTCCACCGGCCGCAGCTCCGTGTCCTGCAGGATCCGGCGCATTGACTCGAACGCGCTGACCACGGCCGTGCTGTTGGCGAGCACCTTGTGAAAGTTCGGCACCATACCGCCGAACATGCGGCTGATCGCTTTCAGTGCCTCGTCCTTGGCCGGGTCGCCGCCGCCCGGCTCGTAACCGGGAATAAGCTGGCGTTCATCTCCGCTGTCGTTGTTTTTCGTCATCCTCGTCTCCCGTGTGCGGTTAAGTGCCCGGCCGCGATTACTGTTCACCCCGTCAACCGCGGCCCGCAAGATCGTGGTCAGAGGGCGCCCGCCCCGACCAGCGTTTCGATGAACGCTTCGGTATCTTCCTGCGCCTCGAGGATCCGGCGCGCCATGGCGGGATCGTACAGGTTGAGGTCCCGTCCAATAGTCCACGCCGACGCCGATGCCAGGCGCCACTGTTCGAGTTCCTCGTCGGTAGGCGAGTAGTAGTGAATCTCTCCCTGGGTCCTGGCGGCCAGTTGTTCGGCGTAGTCCTTGTCGATGTCGAACGAGGCGGCCTGCAGTTCACTCGAAGCCTTGTCGATTGCGTTCCTTGCCCAGTCGGGCAACGATTCGAATCGATCCAGGTCCATGAAAACCATCATGGGCGTCCATGCGCCACTGGTCAGCGTGACGTGCGGCGCGACCTCGTTGAATTTCATCATGGCGTGCACCGGGCGCTGAATGTACAGTCCGCGCACCACTTTCTGCTGCACGGCGTCGTAGGTTTCCGACCAGTCGACCGGCGTGGCTACGGCGCCCCACGCGCGAAGCAGCGCGCCGTCGAGCGGCGACTTGGTTACCCGGATCTTTACCCCCTTTAAATCGGCAGGCGTTCTCACCTCGCCAACATTCGTCTCGAGGTGTCTGAAGCCGAGAAACGGTACCACGGCGATCACCTTCAACCGGTCGACTCGAGCGGCCTGTTCGTTGAGCTCCGCGGCAAGGAAATCGACCATGACCTGCTTCGCCGCGGCGTCGTCGTTGAAGATGTAAGGCAAGGTCAGGATCTCGAACGTGGTGCTGAAACCACCATAGTTCGCAATGGACACCTCTCCCATGTCCGTCTGTCCCAGCCGCACCTGCTCGACGCAGGTTTTCTGGTTGCACAGGGTGCCGGCCAGGTGCACGTCCAGCGTCAACCGACCCTCGGTATATGTCTCCAGCCGGGGTTTCAGAAAGTCGTTCAGCATGTGGGCCATGGGAAAGTTCTCGTTCCAGCTCGTGCCCACTTTCAACGATATCTCCGCGGCCGCGGCCGGTGTCGCCGCCAAGAACGCAGCCAATACGACCGACGATGTCGTCGCCTTGAATGTCTTGATAGCGTTCATTGTTTTCAATCCTCCTGCGAATTACTCGTTTTGATTGTCGTGCGGCGTAAGGCCGCCCTCGGATTCCGCGACCCGCGAAGGGTTGCAGAGTCGAACGATGTCTTTCGCGACGACGCCCACGCACGCGATGATCAGCAGTAAGCCGGCAACCGGTACCACCATCATCGGATAGCTCTGCGGCATCATGCCCAGTTCCCAGTAGAACCCGGGAATCTTTCGCGCGGCCATGAGCCCGTGCCAGGTGAAATGCGCGGCGAAGACGAGGATGACCAGGTTCCACGTCGCGTCCAGGAACAGCGCCAATCGCGGCGAGATCTTTTCGTACAGCGCCTGCATCGCGATCAGCTCGCGGTGGCGCACGGAGATGCTCAAGCCCAGCAGAATCATGCCGACGTTGCCGAATGTCGACACGACGTCGCTCCAGAAAGGCGGATTGGAGAACACGTAGCGCATCAGCACCGAGTAGAGCACCACCAGCGTCGTTGCCAGGAGCAGCGAATTGCAGGCGGCGTCGGTCAATCGGTCCACCCATCGGTCGAATCGACACAGGAACCGGGTCATTATCAAACCTCGAAACCCGCTAGCCGCGGTATCCAGTGGGTTAGCGGAGGAATCGCGATAATCATCGTCAACAGCGCGAGTTCCGCGGCGATAAAGGGAATCATGGCGCCGGCGACCCGTTCGAGCTTTTCGCCCGCGATGCGCGCCGCCGCGAAATAGCAGATCCCAACCGGCGGCGTCACCGTTCCCATCAGGAAACCGACACAGATCACCATGGATGCCTGGGTTTCCGACATACCCGCCGCCGCGGCCACCGACAACAAGGTGGGGCCGAGAATGATGAGGTTGGCGACGATGTCGGCGAGCATGCCGGCGACGACGATGATGGCCAGGAAGGCAAGGATGAACAGCACCGGGTCGGCATGGAACTGCAGCAACCAGTTTTCCAGGCCCTGCAGCGCGCCAAGGCGCGTCAACAACCAGGAGAACGGTCCCGCCGCCGCGATGATCAGGAATATCGCCGCGGACATGCGCACCGTGCGCCGGAGGGCGGCCAAAACGTCACGCCACGTCAGGGTACGATAAACGAACTTGCCTATCACGAAGGCGAGAAAGCACACCACCGCGCCCGCCTCGGTTGCCGTGAAAATCCCGCCGACAATGCCGAAATAAAGAATGATAGGCAATGACAGCGCCAACATCGCACGCGAGAAGGCGCGTGCGAGATCGGACATCCTGAACGGTTCCTCGAGGCGCTCGTAGTTTTTTCGAACGCTGATGACGTAAGCGACCAGCATGAACATCAACCCCACGGCGATGCCCGGCAGTATCCCGGCCGAGAACAACTTGCCCACCGACAGGTTGTTCGCGCTGGCGAATATGACGATGGCGATACTCGGCGGGATGATGCCGCCGATAGTCGAAGAAACGGCGGTGGTCGCTGCCGAGAATGCGGGACTGTAGCCGGCCTTCTGCATGGCCGGAATCATCATGCCGCCGATGGTGGCGGTGGAGGCGACCGCCGAGCCGTTGAGGCTGGCGAACAGCATCGACATCAGGATCGTGATGTGCGAGAGCCCGCCGCGGATGCGGCCGACCATCTGCCGACTCAGTTGAAGCAACCTGTCCGTTACCGCGCCAAGGTTCATCAACTCGCCGGCCAACAGGAACATCGGCACGGCAACGAGGGGAAACTTGTTCAACGACGTATACATCTGGTAGGGCACCGCCGTCAGCGGCACGACGTCGGTCACCGCGATGTACGCAGCCGGCAGAATCGCCATGACGAAGCCTATCGGCGCACCCAGCAGTATGAACGCCACCAGGGCGATCAGCATCCAGAAAGTCAGCATGCAACGGTTACCCCATTGCCAAGGCGCCGGTTAACGGCGTTTTCTCGAAGCGTTCCACCGGGCACCGCGGGATCAGGCGGCGGTGTCGGCGAAGAACGCGGCGTCCGTGCGACACGTTAGACCGCGCGGACGGCGCACGTCTGTCAAGTAATTGACAGGGGTGTCTGGTATTCGACGCCTTGCTGCCGGTCAGCCGGAAGCGGTCTGTGCGTCGACGGCGGCGATGTTCCGGTACGACTCGGTGGATTGGCGAAGGCCGTCCAGGTCGCGGATGATGAGGCGACGGTTCTCGACCCGGACGAGGCCGGCTCGCTGCAGCTCGTTGAGCGTGATGCTGACCCACTGCCGCGTGGCGCCGACCATGTTTGCGAGGTCTTCCTGGGTGAACTCGTGCGCGATGGCGGTGCCCTCGGAATGGGGCCGACCGTGCATTTCGCCGAGGCGAACCAGTTGGTGAGCCAGGCGGTCGGCGACCGACTCCGTGGCGAACGTCTGGAACAGCACCGAAAGCCAGTGGATCTTGGAGGCGAGGGCGTCCATGACGGCACAAGCAATGCCCGGTCGAGCGCTGGCGATATCCCGGAACCGGGAACCTTCGATGACCTGTACGCGGGTCGCCTTGACCGCCTGTGCCGACCATACGTGCGGCGTCGAACCGAAAATATCGGGTGCGCCGATCAGGTTGCCGTCAGACCAGAACGCGAGGGTAATCTCCTTGCCCTGGGGCGAAAGATAGTACGTGCGGATCAGGCCGCGATCGATCAGGAACGTATCCGTGTGCGGTCGGCCCTGGTGGAACAGCACCACGCCCGGCTCGGCCGTCAGCGTTTCGCAGTTGGCCAGGAATATCTCCCGGTCCTCGGCGGGCAAGCGTTCGAGGAAATCCGATTTCAAGGGGGGCGTCATCCCCCGGTCGCTGGCAGGTTCCGTTCCGGTTTTCATGTACGGTACCGCGCGTTGCCGACATGCATCGAGCCGGTCATTCTACCGCCGGGTGCGAGCGGACGCGAACGACCGGTTGCGACCGACCCCGTCGTTCGCGTCACGGCGCGGGGGACGGCAGCTCGCCGTCGACGAGGAAGTCCGTTCGCGGGAATTGCAGCGTACCGTAACCGGTGCGGTAAAAGCTGACCGCCCCGGCCCGCGTTTCGCATAGCCAGCGCTCGAGGCCGCCCGGTCGCGTGGAGACCAGCGCCGCCGGCTCGAACAGGGCAACGTTGATGCCGCGCGCGCGGTTGCGGGCGGAACGATACTGAATGGCGCCGACACCCGCCTTGCGCAGCGCGGATCCGAATTGCTGGGTCTCGCCGTAATCGCAGGGGTTTCGCAGCTTGTCCTCGTACGCGTCGCAGGGCGGCTTGTGAAGTTTCACGCCGCGACCGGTGCGGTAGCGCGCCGTGAACGCGCTGTGCTGGGTGAGGAGACGTCCGCCGGGAGGCGGCAGGGTCATGCCCGACAGGAACACCAACCGGTAGTAGGCGGTTTCCGCCAACGCCGTGGTCGTGCGCACCGAGCCGTAGAAAATCGACGGTTCGTGGCGCGAACCGAAGCGTGAACCGTGACGCAGCGGCGGATAACGAAACGGCGTGGCGAGCAGGTAATGCAGGCGCTCGCAGCCCGCCGGCCGCGGCGGCTTGCTGTCCTCGATCAGCGCCTCGAGCAGTGCCTGTTCTTCGAGGTTGTCGACGAGGTGGCAGGTCGCCACCTGCTCCTGGCTCTCGACGACCCGCACCAGGCTCCCGGACAACGGCGCGATCGCCGTCCCGGACCGGCAGGCCGCCCATAGATCCATCACGCGCGACCACGAACGGCGTCCAGGTATTCCACCACGCGAACCAGGCCGTCCACGCTGGTCACCTGCTCGGCGGGCACGCCGCCGGTATGCCGATTTTCCGTGCGCATCCAGTGCCGCAATTGCTCCCGCTCTCCCCCGACCAGCACGTAAAGTCCGCGGTATATCCGTACCAGGAGCAGCGCCAGTTCACCCGCCTTGCTGTCGGGCGCGACGCCGTGACGATGCAGGGACGATCGGTCGCGGCCCACGACCGCGCCGATATCGGCCTGGGACAATCCCAGCTCGCGGCCGGCGGCGAGCAGCGCCTTGGTCAGCGTTTCGGTCGCATCCGGCGCCTTCGCCAGGTCGGCGTTCATGACCTGCACTCACTGTTGCGATTGCACATATTGATAACTATATGTTGCAAACGCTGCTGGTGCAAGCCGGTGTGCGCCTACGCCGAACGCACGTACTTGATGAAGGGCGTCACCTCGCCCACGCGATCGTACAGACGCCGTGCCGTGTCGTTGAAATCCTGGGTCAACCAGTACACCGAGGGTGTGCCGTTGGCGTCCGCGGCGGCATAGACGGCTTCGATCAGTGCCCGGCCGGCGCCGCTACCGCGGTGGGCGGGATCGACATAGAGATCCTGCAGGTAACATACGTCCTCGACGCGCCACATGTGACGGTGGTAGAGGTAGTGAACGAGCCCTATCGGCCGCTCATCGTCGACGGCGAGCAGGCCGTGGCAGGTTTCGTCCTCCCGCGACACGAGACGCGCGAAACTGGTCGTATAGACTTCCGCCGCGACAGACGATTCGTAGAAGTCGAGGTAGGCCGACCACAGCCGGCGCCACTCGGGCTCGTCGGCGGGGGTAAGGCGGCGTATCGTGACCGCTCTGGGTGCCACTGGCAATTCTCCCGGGGAAAAAACCCACCACCTTACTTCACCGCGGGACAGTTGGCCAGATCGAGCCCGGCATCGCGGTGGCGAACGACTCGTGCGCCGCGACGCGGCGCGATCGTTACTCGACGGTGACCGACTTGGCGAGGTTGCGCGGCTTGTCGACGTCGGTACCCTTGATCAGCGCGACGTGGTAGGCCAGGAGTTGCAACGGGATGGTGTAGATGATCGGCGAGATGAGGTCGTTGACCGGCGCCACGTTGACCACCTGCACGCCGTCGTCCTGCTCGATGCCGGACCGCGCGTCGGCGAACACCAGCAACCGTCCGCCCCGCGCGCGAACCTCCTGGATGTTGGACTTGAGTTTCTCGAGGAGCCGATTGTTCGGCGCCACGGCGATCACCGGCATGTTGGCGTCGACCAGCGCCAGCGGGCCGTGCTTGAGCTCTCCGGCGGCGTAGGCCTCGGCATGGATGTATGAAATTTCCTTGAGTTTCAGCGCGCCCTCCATGGCGATCGGGTAATGCATGCCGCGGCCGAGAAACAAGGCGTGCTGCTTGTCGGAGAACTGCTCGGCCAGGCTCTCGATGGACTGGTCCATTTGCAGCGCGTGCTCGATGCGGCCCGGCAGCGAGCGAAGCTCGGCGACGATCTCGTTCTCCTCGGCCTCGCTCATGCCGTGGCGCCGGCCCAGCGCGATGGTCAACAGCAGCAAGGCGGTGAGCTGGGTGGTGAAGGCCTTGGTCGAGGCAACGCCGATTTCCGGACCGGCGTGGGTGAGCAGCGACAGGTCGCAGTCGCGCACCATGGAGCTTTCGGCCACGTTGCAGATCGTCAGCGACCGCGTAAAGCCGATTTCACGGGCATGGTGCAAGGCGCTCAGGGTATCGATGGTCTCACCGGACTGCGAGATGGTCACGACCAGGGCGCCCGGCGGCACCACGTGAGGCCGACTGCGAAACTCGCTGGCGATCTCGACGTTGCAAGGCACCCCGAATCGCTCCAGCCAGTGGCGCGCCACCAGTCCGGCATGGAAACTCGTGCCGCAGGCGATGATCTGCACCGCCTTGGTACGGTCGAATACCGCCTCGGCGTCGGTGCCGAAGACCTGCTCGAGCATGTGGCGGCTGGAGATGCGCCCTTCCAGCGTGTCCGAAACAGCCTGGCCCTGCTCGAATATCTCCTTTTGCATGTAGTGGCGGTAGTCGCCTAGTTCCGCCGCGCCGGGTGCCAACGTGCTGTGGCGTACCGCTCGCTCGACCACGTTGCCCTGTTCGTCGGTAATGCGCACGTTGCCGCCGTCGATCTCCGCGACGTCGCCGTTTTCCAGCACCATGAAGTCGCGGGTGACGGACACCAGCGCGGAAATGTCCGAGGCCAGGTAGGCCTCGCCATCGCCGAGGCCGACGATGAGCGGGCTGCCGCGCCGAGCGCCGACCAGCCGTCGCGGCGAGCTCACGCACACGGCGGCGAGGGCGAAGGCGCCCTCCAGCATGCGGCATGTGGCCCGCATGGCGTCGAACAGGTCGAGTCCCTCGCGCATGAAATCCGCGATCTGGTTGACCACCACCTCGGTGTCCGTGTCGGACTGAAACTCGAAGCCTTTCGCGCGTTGTTCGCGCCGCAGCTGATCGTGGTTCTCGATGATGCCGTTGCACACCAGCGCGACGTCGTCGCACACCTGGGGATGCGCGTTGCGTTCGCTGGGGGCACCGTGGGTGGCCCAGCGCGTATGCGCTATGCCGGTCGTGCCGCCGGCGGGGTGCGCTTCGAGCACGCGCTCGAGTTCGCGCACCTTGCCCACCGCGCGGGTACGGCGCAACTCGGCGCCGTCGATCAACGCGACGCCGGACGAATCGTAGCCCCGGTACTCCAGGCGCCGCAGTCCGTCCATGAGAACCGGCAGGACATCCTTCTTCGAAACCGCACCAACGATGCCGCACATGCTTGTCGTTACTCCGAAAAACGTTTGATGGCCGGGATCAGGGCGTGTTCACGATGGTCGGATTGGCGCCCTAGCCGGGCTTCTTCGTCGGTCGCCGCCAACCCCGGACGCTTCGCTGGGGGCTGCGCCCCACGGTGAGCTGTCCGGCCGGTGCGTCCCGGGTCAGGGTCGTGCCCGCACCCACGGTGGCGTGATCGCCGACCGTGACGGGCGCGACGAGCTGGCAATCGGAACCGATGAACGCGCCGTCGCCGATCACGGTTCGGTGCTTGTCGGCGCCGTCGTAGTTGCAGGTGATCACCCCCGCGCCGATGTTGGCGTCGCGGCCGATCACGCAGTCGCCCACGTAGGAGAGGTGATTGATCTTGGAACCGGCACCGACCTTCGCCTCCTTGGTCTCGACGAAATTGCCGAGCCGCGCGCCGACGTCGAGAACCGTGCCGGCACGCACGCGGGCAAACGGTCCCACGCTGCATCCCGGGCCGATGCGGGCTCCCTCGATCACGCAATGGGCGTGAACGCTCACGTCGTCCGCGATCTGCGTATCGCGAATCACGCACCCCGGCCCGATCCGCACGCGGTCGCCGAGGACGACGTCGCCCTCGAAGACGACGTTGACGTCGACGTGGCCGTCTATCCCTGCGGAAAGGGCGCCGCGCACGTCGAGCCGTGCCGGGTCGGCCAGCGACATACCGGACGCCATGAGGCTGTCGGCGATACGACGCTGCACCTCTCGCTCCATCGCCGCGAGTTCCGCGCGACTGTTGATGCCTCGCACTTCCAACGCGTCATTGGCGGTGACGCCGCGCACCGGCACGCCGTCGGCAACCGCCATGGAAACCACGTCGGTCAGGTAGTACTCGCCCTGGCTGTTGTCGTCGGAAAGCCGCGCGAGCCAATCCGCCAGCAACGCCCGCGGCGCCGCCATGAAACCGGTATTGATCTCGCGGATGCGAAGTTGTTCGTCGCTGGCATCGCCGGCCTCGACGATTCCGCCAATCTCGCCGGCGTCGTCGCGCAGGATGCGACCGTAGCGGGCGGGATCGTCCAGTTCGATGGTGAGAACCGCCAGGCAGCCGGCGGCCGCGGCGGCGAGCCCGGCGAGGGTGTCGGCGCCGATCAGCGGCACGTCGCCGTACATGATCAACACGGTGTCGTCGGGATCGCCCTCGGGCAGACCGACGCGCACGGCGTGCCCGGTGCCGAGCTGCTCGCGCTGCTCGACCCAGCGCAACGAATCGTCGCCTACCGCGTCGCGCACCGCTTCGCCGCCGTGGCCGTACACGATGCTGACACGGCCGGCGTCCAGCGTGCGCGCGCGCGCCAAAACGTGCTGGATCAACGGCTTCCCGGCCAGTGGATGCAGCACCTTTGGCAACGCCGACTTCATGCGCGTGCCCTTGCCGGCGGCGAGGATGATGATTTCAAGCGGCATGGGATGTGGCGATACGGCCGACTAGCGAGTTCGCAGAAGGGTCGTTCGATGGACGCCAGATTATAGGACGTTTCGCTCCGGCGCGAATCCGCAGCCGGGAAAGGCGGCGCGGCACGCCACCGGCGACGCGGCGTTCGATCAGCCCGAGCCGCGCTTGCCGCGCAGTTTCTGGATGGCGCGCAGCTGCGCCGCGGCCTGCGCCAGTTCGGCGCGCGCCTTGGCCAGCTCCATGTCGCTGGTGTTCTCGCGCATGACCTGCTCGGCGCGCTTTTGCGCCTCCAGGGCACGCGCCTCGTCGAGGTCCTCGGCGCGCAAGGCGGTATCGGAAAGGATGGTGACCAGGTTCGGCTGCACTTCCATCAGGCCGCCGGAAACGTAGAACACCTCCTGCTCGCCGTCCTCTTTCTGCACGCGCACGTCGCCCGCCTTGATCGGCGAGAGCATTTGCGAGTGGTTGGGCGCGATGCCAACCTCGCCCATCATCGCCGGCGCGAAGACCATGGTGCCCTCGCCGCTCCACAGTTCCTGCTCGGCGCTGACGATTTCGACCCTGATGGTTGATGCCATGAGTGTTGTCGCCTGTCGGTGGTTAGCGGGGGTTCGTCAACTGAGCTGCTTGCCCTTTTCCACCGCTTCCTCGATGCCGCCAACCATGTAGAACGCCTGCTCGGGCAGGTCGTCGTAGTCGCCGTTGACGATGCCCTGGAAACCGCGGATGGTGTCCTTGAGCGAGACGTACTTGCCGGGCGTCCCGGTGAATGTCTGCGCCACGGTGAACGGCTGGGAAAGGAAGCGCTGGATCTTTCGCGCGCGAGCCACGGCTCGCTTGTCGTCGTCGGACAGCTCGTCCATGCCGAGAATGGCGATAATGTCGCGCAATTCCTTGTATCGCTGAAGGATGCCCTGAACCGCCCGGGCGACATCGTAGTGCTCCTGGCCCACCACCAGCGGATCGAGCTGGCGCGAGGTCGAGTCCAGCGGATCCACCGCCGGGTAAATGCCGAGCTCGGCGATCTGGCGCGAGAGCACCAGCGTGGCGTCAAGGTGCGCGAAGGTGGTGGCGGGCGACGGGTCGGTGAGGTCGTCCGCGGGTACGTACACGGCCTGGAACGAGGTGATGGATCCGTCCTTGGTGGACGTGATGCGCTCCTGCAAGGCGCCCATTTCCGCCGCCAGTGTCGGCTGGTAGCCCACCGCGGAGGGCATGCGCCCGAGTAGCGCGGACACCTCGGTGCCGGCCAGGGTATAGCGGTAGATGTTGTCGATGAACATCAGCACGTCGCGGCCCTCGTCGCGAAAGTACTCCGCCATGGTCAGGCCGGAGAGCGCCACGCGCAGGCGGTTGCCCGGCGGTTCGTTCATCTGGCCGTACACCAGCGCCACCTTGTCGAGCACGCCGGCCTCGGTCATCTCGTGGTAGAAGTCGTTGCCTTCGCGGGTGCGCTCGCCGACGCCGGCGAACACGGAAAGGCCTTCCTGCTGCACGGCGATGTTGTTGATGAGCTCCATCAGCGTCACGGTCTTGCCCACGCCCGCGCCGCCGAACAGGCCGATCTTGCCGCCCTTGGCGATGGGCATGATGAGATCGATGACCTTGATGCCGGTCTCGAGAATCTCCACCGCGGCCGCCTGGTCCGCGTAGGCCGGCGGCTTGCGATGGATCGGGTGCCGTTCTTCGGAATCGACCGGACCGATGTTGTCGATGGGGTCGCCGAGTACGTTCATGATACGGCCGAGGGTCTTTTGCCCAACGGGCACGGAGATCGGAGCGCCGGTATTGGTGATTTCCAGGCCGCGGCGCAAGCCGTCCGAGGAGCCCATGGCGATGGTGCGCACGATGCCGTCGCCCATCTGCTGCTGCACCTCGAGGGTCAGCCCGGTCTCGGACACCTTCAGCGCGTCGTAGACCTTCGGAATCGAATCGCGCGGAAAACGAACGTCGACCACCGCGCCGATGATTTCAACGATTTGTCCGGAGCTCATAGTCCTTCTAACCTCAATCTCTTGTCTTAATCTGGTGGCGCGGTTCGTTCTTGCGCCGTTTCGATACTGTTACTGGTTCTCGATCAAACCGCAGCGGCACCGCCGACGATCTCGGAGATCTCCTGGGTAATGGCAGCCTGGCGCGCCTTGTTATAGACGAGCTGCAGTTCGTCGATCAGGTTGCCGGCGTTGTCCGAGGCCGCCTTCATCGCGACCATTCGCGCCGCCTGTTCCGAGGCGACGTTCTCCACCACGCCCTGGTAGACCAGCGATTCGATGTAACGGGACAGCAGCACGTCCACCACCTCGCGGGCATCGGGCTCGTAGATATAGTCCCAGTGGTGCTCGAGACGCTCTTGCGGATTGTCGGCGGTGATCGGCAGCAGCCTCTCGACCACCGGCTTTTGCGTCATGGTATTGATGAACTCGTTGTTCACCATGTAGAGCCGGTCTATATGGCCGTCGTCGAAGGCGTCGAGCATCACCTGGATGGAGCCGAGCAGGTCAGACAGCGACGGCGCGTCCCCCAGGTGGGTCGCCTCGGCGACGATGTTGGTGCCGAACCGCTTGAAGAAACCAATGCCCTTGGAACCGATACAGGCCACGTCGATCTCGACGCCGCGGTCGTGCCAGTCGCTCATGGCATTGACCGCGCGACGAAACAGGTTGACGTTCAACCCGCCGCACAGCCCGCGATCGGTGGAGACGATGATGTACCCCACCCGCTTTACCTCGCGGTCAATGGTATAGGGGTGCTTGTACTCCGGGTGAGCCTGGGCCAGGTGCGCGATCACGTTGCGGATCTTATCCGCGTAGGGTCGCGCACTGAGCATGCGGTCCTGGGCCTTGCGCATCTTGCTCGCCGCGACCATCTCCATGGCCTTGGTGATCTTCTGCGTATTCTGAATGCTCTTGATCTTGGTTCGGATCTCTTTGGCGCCGGCCATGAGTCGATATCTCCGCTGGTCAGATCCGTCGCGTTACCACGAACCGTTGGCCTTGAAATCCTCGACCACCCGCTTGAGCTCCGCCGCGGTGTCGTCGTCGTACTTCAGGTGCTGATTGATCTTGTCGAGCACGTCGGCGTGGTTGGATTTCACGTACGCCTGCATGGCGGCCTCGAAATCCACCACCTTGCCCACGTCGACGTCGTCGAGGTAGCCCTCGTTGACCGCGAACAGCGACAGCGCCATCTCGGCGACGTTCAGCGTCGAATACTGCTTCTGCTTCATCATCTCGGTGACGCGCTGGCCGCGCTCGAGCTGCTTGCGGGTCGCCTCGTCGAGATCGGAGGCGAACTGCGAGAACGCCGCCAACTCGCGATACTGCGCCAAGGCCAGTCGCACGCCGCCGCCAAGCTTCTTGATGATGCCCGTCTGCGCGGCACCGCCCACTCGCGACACCGACAGACCCGCGTTGATGGCCGGCCGGATGCCCGCGTTGAACAGGTCCGACTCCAGGAAGATCTGGCCGTCGGTGATGGAGATGACGTTGGTGGGCACGAAGGCCGACACGTCGCCCGCCTGCGTTTCGATGATCGGCAGCGCGGTCAGCGAGCCGGTCTTGCCCTTAACCTCGCCGTTCGTGAGCTCCTCCACGTAGTCCGCGTTCACGCGCGAGGCGCGCTCCAGCAGTCGCGAGTGCAGGTAGAAGACGTCGCCCGGGTAGGCTTCGCGGCCGGGAGGCCTGCGAAGCAGCAGGGAGATCTGGCGGTAGGCCCATGCCTGCTTGGTGAGATCGTCGTAGATGATCAGGGCGTCTTCTCCGCGGTCGCGGAAGTACTCGCCCATGCTGCATCCCGCATACGGGGCGATGAACTGCATGGCGGCGGAATCCGACGCGGTGGCGGCGACCACGATGGTGTGCTCCATGGCGCCGTGCTCCTCGAGCTTGCGCACCACGTCCGCGACCGACGAGGCCTTCTGCCCCACGGCGACGTAAATGCACTTGATGCCGCTGCCCTTCTGATTGATGATGGTGTCGATCGCCACCGCGGTCTTGCCGGTCTGGCGGTCGCCGATGATCAATTCACGCTGGCCGCGGCCGATCGGCACCATGGAATCGATCGACTTCAATCCGGTCTGGACGGGTTGGTCCACCGATTTCCTGGCGATGACGCCGGGCGCCACCTTCTCGATCGGGGTGTTAACGCTGGTCTGCACGGCGCCCTTGCCGTCGATAGGCCGTCCGAGTGCGTCGACCACGCGCCCGAGCAGGCCTTCGCCCACGGGTACCTCGAGAATGCGGCCGGTGCACTTGACGGTGTCGCCCTCGGACAGGTGCTCGTAGTCGCCGAGGATTACGGCACCCACCGAGTCCTGCTCGAGGTTGAGAGCCAGGCCGTAAGTGTCGCCGGGAAACTCGAGCATCTCGCCCTGCATGGCGTTGGCCAGGCCGTGGATTCGCGCGATGCCGTCGGTGAGCACGACGATCGTGCCTTCCGATTTCGCCTCGGCGCTGGACTCGAACTTCTCGATCCGCTCCTTGATCAGCTCGCTGATTTCGGAAGGGTTCAGTTGGATGGACATGACTTAAGTATTCCTCGAGTTATGCATTCATCGACGCAGCCATTTTCTGCAACTGCGCGCGCACGGAACCATCGTAGACCCAGTCGCCGGTTCGGATCACCGCGCCGCCAATGAGATCGGGATTGGTCGTGCAGTTGAGCTTTACGCTGCGGCCGAGCTTCGACTGCAGGGCGTCGGCGATTTTTTGCCGGGTGGCGTCGTCGAGCTCGATGGCGGATTCGAGTTCGGCCTCGACGGTGTTCTCCGCCTCGGCGCGCAGTACCTCGTACTGGGCGGCAATTTCGGCGCTGGCGCCCAGACGCCGGTTATGCGCCAGGAGCCGCACGAGGTTCCTGCCTTCTTCGGTGATGCCGTCTCCGCAAATCCCGATTACCAGTTCGCCAAGCTCTTCCCGACCAACACGCGGGTTCCCGTCGAGGGCGCTCATCCGCGCGTCGCCGGCGACCGCCGCGATCAACGCCAGCTGTTCGCTCCAGCGGCTCAACTGGTCGCTGGCACGGGCGATTTCGAACACCGCCCGAACGTACGGGCGCGCGAGGGAAGCATGTTCTGACATGGCCCCGCCCCTTACAGCTCGCGCGCCAGCTTGTCGAGCATGTCGCCGTGGGCGCTGGCGTCGATCTCGCGGCCGAGAATTTTCTGGGCGCCGGCCACAGCCAGCTCCGAGACCTTGCTACGCAATTCCTCGCGCGCCTGGTTGACTTCCTTGTCGATCTCCGAGCGAGCAGCGTTGATGATGCGCTCTCCCTCGTCGCGCGCCCCTTCCTTGGCGCCTTCGATGATCTCGTTGCCGCGCTTCTCGGCCTTGGCGATGATCTCGTTGGCCTGGACCTTGGCGTCGCTGATCAGCTTCTCCGCCTTCTGGTGACCTACTTCCTCGGCTTTGACGCCCTTTTCCGCCGCGGCCAGGCCGTCGGCGATCTTCGTCTTGCGCTCGTTGAGCACGCCGATGATAGGCGTCCACACGTACTTCTTGGTGAACCAGACGAAGAAGAAGAAAAACACCATCTGGAAAAGCAGCGTGAGATTGATGTTCATCTCGCTACACCCTTGCTTAAAAAGGAGTCTTTGCGGCTGAAGAATCCGCCTTCGTCACGCGGCCACCGCGAAAATGATGTACATGGTGATACCGACGGCGATCATCGGGATGGCGTCCACGAGGCCCATCACGATGAAGAACTGGGTGCGCAGCAACGGCACGAGCTCGGGCTGGCGCGCGGCGCCCTCGATGAAACGCCCGCCGAGGATGCCAATGCCGATGGCGGCGCCCAAGGCCCCGAAGCCCATCATGAGTGCGCCGGCTACGTACAAAAGTGCTTGTTCCATCTTGGTCTCCGAAACGTTCTTGAGAGAGATAAAGGTTGAAAGTAAAACAACTTCAGTGATGCTGGTGCGCCATGTCCAGGTAGACGATGGTCAGCACCATGAAAATGAACGCCTGCAGCGTGATGACCAGGATGTGGAACACCGCCCAGACGAACTGCAGCGCGCCGCCGAATACCGTTAGCACGGCCCCGGCGCCGAACATCAGCGAGATCAGGATGAATATCATCTCGCCGGCATAGAGGTTGCCGAACAGTCGCAGCGAGTGCGAAACCGGCTTGGACAGCAAGCCGACGATCTCGAGAAAGAAATTGACAGGGATGAACAGCACCTTGATGAGCGGGTTCTTCGCCTCGAACGGCTGCAGGGTCAACTCGCCGAGGAAACCGCCTACGCCTTTGATCTTCACCGAGTAGAACAGCATCATGGCGAAAACCGACAGCGAGAAGCCGAAGGTGACGTTGGGATCGGTGGTGGGCACGACCTTCATGAAGTGAGCGACGCCGGTACGGTCGAATATCCACGGCAACAGGTCGACAGGCACCAGATCCATCAGGTTCATGAGGAAGATCCAGCAGAACAGCGTGAGCGCGATGGGCGCGACAAAGTCGTTCTTGGCGTTGAACAGCCCGCGCACGTTCTCGTCGATGAAGTCGATGATCCATTCGACGAAGTTCTGCGTCCCGTTCGGCGTTTCGGCGGTGACCTTCTTCGCCACGCCGCGAAACAGCCACAGGAACAGGCCCACCAGTACCAATGACCAGAGCACGCTGTCGACGTGTATGGCCAAAAAGCCCATTTCGTTGGCCTCTTCGATCGAGTGTGCCAGGCCCCAGCTGCCGTCGGCATGCCGACCGAAAGTCAAGTTCGTCAGGTGGTGACGAATGTACTCCGTCGAGGTAACTGTGTCGGAAGATGCCATCTGTATTGCGTTGTCAGGTTAACGATCGCCGGCCATGGACCAAACCGACGCGACCACGTAGCCGACCTGGGACAGTATCAGGCCGCCCAGGAGGAACAGCGCCGACAACTCGAGAACGACGAGACCGAAGGCGACGCCTGCGGCGACAACCAACAGTTTCTGGAGCGCCCCCAGGTATACCGGCACAAGGGATGGCGTATCGCTCGCCCGCTGGTCACCGCCGGCCCGCCGAACGCCCCGCGCGGCCATAATGGTACCAAGAATCCCCAACCCGGAGCCAAAAAGGGTCGCGAGCGCGGGCGACGCACCCGCCCACGCCAACACCGCGAGCATTAGCGCACCGGCGAGAATGATTTGCAGCCGAAGGACCAGCGCGACCGTGCGAGACAGCGCTAGGTCACCCTGGAACCCACTCATTGCAACACCCGGCGACCGGCGCCGACAGATCCTGCCCAAAAAGAGGCGCGCAGTATAATGATCGATTATGGCAGGGTCAAGAAAAACCAATGCGAGAATTTTCCAACAATTAGAACGAGTTGCTTATACCGACGCGGCACCGGCGTGATCGCGCGGAATTGCCGCCGGGCGACGGTTGCGATGGCGCGGATTGCCGAGGGGGTCGCGGTGGGTGGAAATCCCGGGCTCGTATCAAAAATTCCGATTGGGCCCGCGATCCATTGAACCGCACAATTACCCCAGCCTCGACCGGGAATAGCGACGGCGAGGCCGTGCGCGAATCACGACGACCGAGGAGGTTCCCATGCCGAGCCCGTACCGAGCCCTCGAATACCGGTCCATCGACCGCAGCGCCCATTTGAAGCGTCCCGACCCCGGTCGCTACGACCGCGTGGTCGAGGACGACCCGGCCATTCGCGTCATGACGGATTTCAACATCGTTACGCCGTTTTCGATTGCGCCAAGCGCCACGCTGGACGACATCAACCGCAAGATGATCGACTGCGCGGTGAGACTGTTGTTCGTCATCGAAGCGGACGGAACGCTGCGTGGCCTCGTGACCTCTACCGACGTGCTGGACGAGAAGCCGATTCTTTATGTCAACGAGCATGGCGGCGACCGCGGCGAAATCATGGCCAAGGACATCATGACCGCGCGCGAGAACCTGATGGCGCTGGACATGCGCGACATCGAGTCGGCAAGCGTCGGGGACATGGTTCGGACCATGGCATCGTTCGCCCGGCAACATATTCTCGTGGTCGAGGCGGCGAACGGCGGGGCGGGAGAGGTGATTCGCGGTATGTTTTCCACGACCCGCATCGCCGGGCAGTTGGACATCGACATCCCGTCCTCGAGCCGCGCTTCGACATTCGCCGAACTCGAACGGGCGATCGGGACGGACTGATCGGCCAGCGGCGGTCATTCGTTGGCCGCGAGCGAGTCGGCGAACTGTCGCCACCGCGCGGCCAGGGAGTCGGCATCGCAGTACCCCGACGCGAGCAATCCGTAGCGTGGTGGTCCTCCGGCGGCACGCCCTTCGGCTATCACGGTGGGAAAGCCCTGAACGCCGAACCGGCGCGACAGTTCGAGGTCGGCACCGAATGCCTCGAACACGCGCTCGTCCGCGGCCATTGCGGCAAAGGCATCGCGATCGAAGCCGGCGTCGGCCGCCACGTCCACGAGGACGGAATCGAGTGAGGGGTTGCGCGCCTCGAGGTAGTAGGCGCGTTGAATCGCCTCGATCATTCGTGGCCGCCCGTCCTCGGCGAGCATGCCGGCGGCGACTACGGCGCGGCACGCCGGATAGGTAGAGCGGCGCGGCGTGTTGACCTGCCAGTACTCGTGATTGAACTGGGCGCCCGTTCGCCGTTCGATCGTGCGCCAGGTCTCGGAGATGGCGCGGCGCATGGACTCGGCCATCGGCGCTTCGTCGTCGGGCGCGAGCCCTCCCATCACGTAGCGCACCTCGATAACCGGGTCCAGTGAACCCGTGAGCCGTCTCCAGGGGCCGGAGAATGCCCAGCACCAGGAACACATGGGGTCCATGACGTAAAGCAGTCGAGTCACGGACGTGCGCGACGTCCGGGAATTCTGGTCGACGTCGCTCACGCCTGCCGGCACTTCTTGCAAACGGGGATTTCCTGCATTCCCCCGACGATACGGGATCGCACCGCGCCAGTAAAACGTCTCATCGCGTCCGGGTCGGGGAATCGGCCCTGGCGCCCATCCGATCCGTCATGCGCTCTCGAGCGGGGAAACGGTCGATCGGATCGGCCGTTTCGCCCGAATTCTCCTGGCGCCAGCTTTTCCCGGTCAGGCGGGCACCGCCGCTTCGCCCTGCCAACTGGCGAGAATCCCGCGCAGCCGGGCCACGGCCTGCTTGTGCAACTGGCACACGCGCGATTCCGTCAAGCTGAGGCGACGGCCGATTTCGTGTAGCTTGAGACCTTCGACGTAGTACATCTTCATGATATTGCGCTCGCGCTCCGACAACCGCTCGGTGGCGGCGGCGAGATGGCTGGCGAAACGCTCGTCCTCGAGTTCCTCGAGGGGCCCCTTGCGGTCGTCGGCGTAGTTGGCTTCCAGTGTCGCGTCCACCGGGTACACGGCGCGCACGCTGGCCTCCTCGATGAGCTCCGCGCAGGCATCGACGCTGACGCCGAGTCGCTCGGCAATTTCGTGCTCGGCGGGCTTTCGGCCGGTCTCGTTCTGCAGTTCGCGAACCGCTCGATCCACCAGGCGCGCCTTCTGGAATACGGAGCGGGGCGCCCATTGGACGCGTCGGATCTCGTCCATCATGGCGCCGTGAATGCGCACGCCCGCGTAAGTGGCGAAGGCGACACCGCGTTCGGACTCGAAACCCCGGATCGCCTCGAGCAGGCCGATCATGCCTGCCTGCAACAGGTCGTCGAACTCCATGGTGTCCGGCACCTGCCGGCCGAGGCCGTAGGCAATCTTGCGAACCAGGGGTGTGTGTCGGGCGACCATTTCGTTCTCCGACGGCGCCGGCGTGCGACGGTTGCGCGGCGTCTTCGGTCGCATCGGAACGACCCTGAGGCTGGCAGTCCCCGAGTCATCACGATACAGGTCGACGGAAACGGGCCTCGGCGGCGGACCAGCGGACCCACGACGGCATTCAACGGCGACGTTTGCCATTTCGTTACACCCCCACGATCTTATTGTTTGGCCGACTGTCCGATCGTTTCGACCGGTCATCCGGACTTTGCTCCGCCTTGGCCGTCAGGACGCCCAGGCGGCTTGTATCGCAATATAACCTAGCGAAATTAGCGTTTCAACCATTATTATCGTTTTGATCGTTTCTATCGGTTCCGACTGCCGGAGGGAACGATATCGACGGGACGAAGCGCCGATGCCGGCCCGGAAGACGGCAGCACGGACAACTTCGACGAGAGCAAGATTGAATTTGCCCGGGGTTCATCGGGCCGGAACGCGGGCGGGCGTTTTCAGTCGTCGGCCAATTCGAGGCGTGCGCGCACCTGGTCGAGTTCGGACCTGGCCCGATCCAGCAGCGGCGTCGCGCCGGACGGGTCACGATCACGGCCCTTCGCCTCCAACCGTCGCGCGGTTTCGGCGAGGCGTGCGGCGCCGATGTTCGCGCTGCTGGACTTGAGGGCGTGGGCGGCGTGCCGCAGTCCACCGAGGTCGTCGGCGCCTACGGCTTGTTCGCAACGAACCAGCAGGCGGGACGCTTCGTCGAGGTAAGCGGCGACCAGTGCGGGGAATTCGTCTTCCATGATCTCCCGGATCGTGTCGAGCGCGACTTCGTCGATCGTAGGCAGGTCGTTGTGGTTCACTGCCGCCCTGCGTCACCGGCGGCGTTGGTCACCGGCAGGCTGATGCGATAGGTCATGCCGGATTCACCGGGAATCGCATCGAGCGTGCCCCCCAGCTCGGCGACCAGTTCCCGGGCCAGATCGATGCCCATGCCCAGGGTAATGGATGAACCCGCCTCGCCGGCGGCGGCCGCCCGCGCGCCCGCGGAATCACTAACCACGATCTCCACGCGATCATCCCCCACCGGTGCGGTATGTACGTCCACGTTCGCGGGCCGCCCGCCCCCCGTTGCCTGGAGGCGATCGTGTATTTCGCCCAGCACGCACAGCAAGGCCGGCTCGATATGCATCTCGTTTCCCATCACACGACAAGCCTTGCCGAGACGGGTTTCGAGGTTGCTGTTGAGTTTGCGGAACTTCGGTACCGTCATGCCGACGGCGTTTTCCACCGCGCGATTGACGTCCAGCTGCACGTCAATCGCGCGGTTGCGCGGGACGAACACGCGAAGGTACTCGACGATCGCCGCGGCACGCACGCACTGGCTGTCGATGCGCTCCAGCTTGGCGTCAATGAAATCGGCGTCGACCTCGTCGCCAACCGACAGCTTTCGCCGCGCGGTGCCGATCGCCATACGGATGACACTGAGCGGCTGGTTGAGCTCGTGTACGACGTGGTGCGCCAACTGACCGAGGGCCGCGAGCTTGGCATCCTGGCCGGCATCCGCCGCCGCCGGGAACATGATGGCGGTGACGACCGACCGGCCTTTGGCATCCGGCGCTGCGTGGGCCACTACCGCACGCCGGCGCCCGCCGTCGGCCGTGTCCAGGGTGTGAAAGCCCGCCCCGGCATCACGCACGATATCGTCGAAGGCGAGGCCCACGAGGGAAGCCCGATCGAAGCCGAGCTGCGACGCCACGGCGCGATTGACCGACAAGATCCGGCGACCGGCGTCGAGTTGAAAAACCATTGCGGGCAGTTCATCGCAGACGCCGCTTTGCGCTTCATTCACGCCTTGTCCTCGATGACCCGCACGCCGGGCGTGAATACGTAACCCGTGCCGCGCACGGTGACGATAAAGTTCTGGTCCGGCTGAACGGAGGAGAAAATCTTGCGCAAGCGGCTCACCAACCCGTCGATACTGCGATCATAGCCGGCCCAGGACGTACCGTGGGTCCGGTCCAGGAGGTACTCCCTGCTGTGGACGCGATTGGGTGCCTCGACAAAGCTTTGCAGCAGGCGGAACTCGGCGGTGGTGATCGGATGGTCGGCCTGGTCGGGGCCGGTAAGCTTGTAGCGGTCCACGTCCAGCTGCCAGCCCTCGAACTCGTAGAGGCTCGACGCGGGGCTCATGTCGCGATTGAGATCCGGGTACTGCCGGCCCTTGGTTCGACGCAGCACATTGCGCACGCGTGCCAGCAACTCGCGCGTGCTGAACGGCTTGGTGATGTAATCGTCCGCACCCAGCTCCAGGCCAAGCACCCGGTCGATTTCCTCGTTGCGACCGGTCACCATGATGATTGCCACGTCGGATTCGCGCCGGATCGCCTTGGTCATCGTCAATCCGTCCTCCCCCGGCAGGCTGAGGTCGAGCAGCAGCAGGTCCGCGGGCCGGGCGTGGACCGTGGTGCGCATCGCCTCGGCGCTGGCGACGGCGGAAACCACGAAGCCGTCGAGCTTCAGGCAGTCCTCGATCTCTTCCCGGGTATCCGGATCATCCTCGACCACGACGATATGCGAGCCGATCATATTCTCCTCCGACTTACAGACAGGCTCGATGCCAACCGTCATTCAACGCGACTCAATCCGGTGATTTCTATTCAACCCGCCCTGGCGAAACGTACGCGGCCGCGGTACATCCCGCCGGGGCCGGATCGCGCCGGCGACTCATATCACGCGTCTCTCCACGGCCTCCGGCTCGGCCCCCGCGCCGATCGCTGCGAACAACTCCGCCGTGTCCAGGGGCTTTTTCAGGCAACACTCCGCCCCGGCCTCGATGATGCGCCTGGCATTCTCTTCCGTATAGTAACCCGTCATGGCGATAACGCGAACGCGCGAGGACATCGAATCGCTGCGCAATTGCCGGCATACCTCGAAGCCGTCCATTTGCGGCATCATGAGGTCCAACAGCACGATGTCGGCATGAAACGTAACGACGCTCATGCCGACCTCGAATCCACTGTAAGCGCTCTTGGTGGAAACCCCGGGAAGCGAGGCCTTTAGCAGTTCGGCCAGCTCGGCGCAGATATCGGGCTCGTCGTCGACGATCAGTATTCGAAGCCCGTCGCTGGCCGGGCGATGCAGCGAAATGCCGCGAGCGCGCGCGAATCGCTCGACTTCCTTGCGCGAGAAACGACGATGGCCGCCCGGGGTGAGTTCGGCCCGGATCCACCCCTTGTTCGCCCAGTAGCGTACGGTCACGGGGGAGACCATCAATAACTTGGCCAGCTCGTTGGGCGCGTAGTAGGACTTTACGTTCGTCTGCTTATTCACCTTCACTCATACCCTTTGTCACACCATTGCCGCGCCTTGTGGCGATATGCCATCGCTCGACAGTTTTATCATGAATTCATTGCCCGCAACCCGCGAAGCCGCTGCGCGCAACCTGTTCGAGGTCCGCATGACCGTGGATGCAGGTGCGATTCCTTCCCTGCGACTTGGCGTCGTATAACGCCGCGTCGGCGAGTTCGAGGACCTGCTCGATGCTGCCCTGGCCGGGTACGGAACTGGCGATTCCGAACGACGCCGTCACCTCCACCACGCTACGCCCGGCCCGCAGTGGCGCGGCGTCCACCCGCTTGCGAATTCGCTCGATGACGTTGTAGGCGGTTGACGGCTCGGTATGCGGCAACACGATGACGATCTCGTCACCGCCGTAGCGGCCGGCGAAGTCGGTGGCCCTGAGTTCCGCGTTCAAGATGCGCGCGAACGACTTGAGCACCTCGTCGCCTACGATGTGTCCGTAGCGGTCGTTGACCAATTTGTAGTGGTCGACATCGACGAAACAAACGCTGTACGGCGTGCCGTACCGTAGCCCGCGATGATGCTCGAGCGCGAGCTTCCTCTCCAGTTCGGCGCGCGAGTACAGGCCCGTCAACGCGTCGACACGCGCGGCATCGGCCATGCGCCGCGCCTGGGCGTCACGTTCGGTGGAGTCGCGCAACGTGACGAGAATCCAGTCGCACCCGCTGACGTTGAGCATGACCGCCGTCAGATCCAGCACCAGGCTCACCCCGTCGGCGCGACGAAACGACTGCTTCAACACCTGGTCGTGAAACTGGATGTCGTCGGTCACGTCCGCGCCCGGCCGGGAGGAGTCCTCGGGAAACAGCACCGTGTAGGACTTTCCCTCCAATTCGCCGCCCGCGTACCCGAGCAGCCGCTCGGCCGCGGCGTTCGCCTTCAATATGCGCCCGGTGGCGCAATCGACGACCAACATGCCGTCGAGCGATGATTCGAACACGACGGCGCCGACGCCGCCGAGCACCGCATCGCCGTCGAATTCTGATTGGCAATCGCTCATGGTTTCAGGATCGACCCGCTGGTAACCGTTTTGACGGGACAGCCGCCGGCCATCGCCGAGACACCACGTCCTCGAAGTAGTGCTATCGGACGGATTAGTCGATTCTTTAGTGCCCGTTCGGCGGCCGACCGACTCGCTGACCGTCCGGTGGCGATCTTCGGGGGGCTCGGGTATCGTGGTGTCCGAACTTAAAGATTGCCTCGGCAGGAGCGATAATACTACGGGAGTCGGAACGGTTTAGAAGCGACCGTCGCCGGCCGAGCAAATGAGTCGGTGTCGTTGGCATGTCCCACAAGATTCGAAACGATCGAGAAACAGCCCGTCGGGTCATTCCCATGAGCAAGGCCGCTCGCCACGCAGCCGGCGACGACGAGCGATCGGTCGGCGACGAGCCGGCACCGATGCGAGCGCTGTGCCTCGGTTTCGACCCGGCGCGGGAACGGGCGATCAGGGGCCACCTCGAGCTGGCGAGATGCGCCGTGCGGACGCGACTGGCCGGCAATATTGGCGAATTCCGCGAATTGCTGGCCTCGAACGAGTTCGACGTGGTACTGGCGCGCCTCGATCCGGCAAACACGGCGGCCGCGGTGATCGCGGACGTTCGGCGCACCGACCCCGAGATGCCGCTCGTCGCCCTGGTCGCATCGATCAGCCCGGAAGACGCCGTCGACCTGGTTCGCAAGGGTGTTCACGATGTCGTCCGGCTCGACGACGGCGAGCGGCTGGCGGCAGTCCTCCGGCGCCTCGAGGCGAACGATAATTGCGCTGGCGCACGTTCCGGTCGATGGAACCCGGCGGCGGAGACCGAGTTCGCACGGGTTTCGGCAGGCCAGGCGGACCTGGCCTGCCGGTTTGGCGCACACGGGCAATTGAGCGACGTCAACGAGGCGTTCTGCCGTTTTCTGGACCTTCCTCGAAAAGCCGTGGTTGGCCGATTCCTGCGCGAGTTCGTCCTGCCGCGCGACAGTATTGGCATTCGCCGGCAACTCGGCCTGCTCGGCGCCGGCGGTTCCGCGGTGGAAACATACCGGCTCGTCGATGGCGACGGTCGACCGCGCTGGATCCGCTGGGTGGCGCGGATCGTGCCCGGGGAAGCCGGCAGCGAAATCGAGGCGGTCGGCCACGACGTGACCGCGCAGCGCGAGGCGGAACTGGCGGTCGCGGAAAGCGAGCAGCGCTTTCGCATCGCCGCCGAGTGCGCGACCGACCTGATCTACGAGTGCAGCTTCGACGGCTCCACGCTCAACTGGTACGGCCCTCGACACGACGGGCGCCCGGGGTTTGAACTGCCGGACAATCGCCGCGACTGGACGGCCATGATCGATCCCCGCGACCGGTCTCACGTGAGGCGCGTGCTGGACGATCACCTGAAAACGGGCCAGCCGTATGAAGTCGAATATCGTGTCGCCGATACTCTCGGCGGCTCGCGCCACCTGGTCGATCGCGGCAGTGTGACCTTCGACGAGCGCGGCGATCCTTATAAATGGATCGGCGCCATCGACGACGTGACCGAAACCCGCCTCGCCGAGCGCGCCCTGCGCGAAAACCAGGCGCGGCTGAACTACCGGCTGTCCCTGGAGCGTATCATCAGCGAACTGTCCTCACGGCTGCACGCGTGCGAGGACGAAAGGGACATCGGCGAGGCGCTTCGGCCGGCGTTGGAGCGAATCGGTTCGATCATGTCGCTCGACCGCGGCTACGTGATCGTCCTGTCGGTCGACGGCAAGACCTTCTCGCGGATGCACGAGTGGTGCGCCGAGGGTGTCGAGCCGCATCGCCACCTCTCCCGTGCGGCACCCGTGGAGGCGTGGCACGAATTGGTCGATGCATACGCCGCCGGCGAGGTCGTTCACGCCGCCGCGGTCGAGCAGGTCGAACCGCGATTCGAATCACTGCGCCGTTGCATGATCGCCAACCGGATTCGTTCGGTGGTTACCGTGCCCATTTTTCACGACCGCCACCTCAGCGGCGTGCTCGGGTTCGAGACCGAGCGGCGCCAATGCGAGTGGCTCGCGGAGGATGTCAGGCTGCTGAAAACCTCCGGAGAGATCATCGGACACGCCATCGGCAATTCGAGAAACCGCTCCCGCATACTCGAGACCAACCGCTGCCTGGCGTGTCTCGACCAGATCTCGCGTGCGCTGTCGGGCCGCGCGAGCGTCGACGACGTGCTTGGCGCGCTGGTCGAGGTCACGCTCGATATATTCGACGCCGATCGGGTCATGGCGGCGTTCCCCTGCGACCCGCGCGCGCGGCAATTGCGCGTATATCGCCAGGCCGCGGCGCCGGGAGTCGAGCCGATCCCCGAAGAGGGCCACGAGCCATTCCGGTTGCTGGCGCCGGTCATGGAGAAGGCACTGTCGCAAGCGGCGCCGGTGGTCGAGCCCCCGGATGACGGAAGAAGCGCGCGCGGACTATGCCTCGCGCTGCCGGTGCGCGTGGGCAAGCCGTGGTTGCTGTATATCGACGGCGTGCGCGGCGACTTGCTCGAGGCCGATCTGCAACTCGCGGCAGCGCTCGGTGAACGGGCCGTCGATTCGCTGTCCGAGGCGCAACTGCTCGAACAGTTGCGAGAGAACGAGCTCCGGCTCGACGAAGCGCAGGGCGTTGCCCACGTCGGAAGCTGGGAGGCCGACTGGAACGAGAATCGCCTGTGGTGGTCGACGGAGGCGTTCAACATCTTCGAGATGGATCCGGGGGATTTCGACGCCGAGGTGGAGACGTTCTTTCGCTACGTGCACCCGGACGATGCCGGCGTCGCGCGCCACGAGTTTGAGCGATCGCTTGCGCGTCGCGCGCCTTACGACCACGTGTACCGCTTGCAGTTGCCCGGCGGTGGAGTCAAGCACGTCAACGTACGCTGCGTCACGCGATACGACGACGCCGGGCGTCCGCTGCGCAGCATCGGCACGATCCAGGACGTCAGTGCGCAGAAACACTTCGAGGACGCGCTCAGGCAGACGCAGAAACTCGAGGCAGTCGGTCAGTTGACGGGTGGAATCGCGCACGATTTCAACAACCTGCTGTCTATCATACTCGGCAATCTCGATCTCGTGCTGCGGGACGTCAACACGGACCCTCGCCTGGCGCAACGCGTCGACACCGCGCGACGCGCGGCACAACGCGGCGCCGACCTGACACGCAAGTTGCTGTCGGTGTCACGCAAGAACGAGCCGCGGCCCAAGCAGATAGACGTGAACCGCGTTCTCGGCGACATGGAAGAACTGATTACCCGCTCGCTCACGCCGCAGGTTCACGTGCGCACACGGCTGGACGACAATCTCGCCAACGCCGTGGTCGACCCCGGCGCCCTGCAGGATGCGCTGCTGAATCTTGTCATCAATGCCCGCGACGCCATGCCCACCGGCGGCGAACTGGTAATCGCGACGCGAAACGTCTCGCGCGACCGACCTCCCGCCGACGACGACTCGCGCTCGACGATCGAGCGCCTGGTCTGCGTCACCGTCACCGACAATGGTGTCGGGATGCCGGGCGACGTCGTCGAACACGCCCTGGAGCCGTTTTTTACCACCAAGGAACCCGGCAAGGGCACTGGTTTGGGCCTGGCCATGGTGTACGCGTTCGTGACCCAGGCCGGCGGATACATGGACATCGACTCCGCCCCCGGCCAGGGTACCCGCGTGAACCTGTTCCTGCCCGCGGCCGCGGAGAATGTCCGGCCCGAACCTTCGCCTGACGACGAGAGATCCGAGCTGGTGGGCGGCAGCGAGAAGATACTGATCGTCGATGACGAAGCAGAGCTGGTGGAACTGGCCGAAGAGCTCCTCACGGCGTTGGGATATCGCACCACGGTGGCACACGACGCGCGCGAGGCGCTCGAGCGGATCTCCAGCGATGCGGACATCGATCTCGTATTCAGCGACATCCTGATGCCGGGCGGCATGGACGGGTACGAACTCGCCCGACGCGCCCGCGAACTGTCGCCGGGCGTGAAAGTGCTGCTGTGTTCGGGCTACGCACAACGCATGGACGACGGTTCATTCGACGGCGTGGTGCTGCGAAAACCCTACGAGGCAGAGGAGCTCTGCGCCGCCATACGGCGCGCGCTCGAAAGCTGAAGTCGAATCGGGTTCGCATCGAGGAAGCGCCGCGACCCGCCAGGTCCGGAAGCGACACCTTGAGTTGCCACATCATCGCCCAAGCGGCATCCGTGTCGATGCGCTCGTGGTCATGCCGGCCGTAATCGTTGTGGCAAAAACCGCGGCGACGCGACTGCGCCACGGATTCCTGCGGTAGATCGAACGCCTCGATAATGCTTAGCCACGCCGGCACCGTCCATAGGCTGCCCTTCGCCCAAACGTCGTCGCCGCCGACCTGCGGTCTGTCCCGCGCGAAGGACGCCATGGCGTCGAAGACGCGTTGCACGAAGTTCTCGAGGCCGCGCCGGGAGGCAAATCGGCGCGTCTGCCTGCGCACCCCTCAACGGGTCGTCGATGGCAGTGGTGGCGACCGTTCGCACGTTCACTGATCGATATCCCGATACCGTTCGTCGATCGCCCGGGTTCGTACGTGCGGACCGTTCAAGTTTCGCCTTGAGATTCCGAATATACTCCCCGATGGTGACCAGGACCGTACCATGCCGGTAATTTCTCGTTCATGCGAATACTCGTCGTCGACGACACGCTGAGCGTTCGCATCATGTTGGCCAGCCTGCTACGCAAGTGGGGCCACGAGGTTATCGAGGCCGATGACGGCGACCAGGCATGGGAGATCATTCAGCGCGAGCCGGTGCGCTTCGTCATCTCGGACTGGATGATGCCGGGGCTCGATGGCCCGAGCCTTTGCCGGCGCGTCCGGGAAGCGGACTTCGAGGACTACGTCTACTTCATTCTGCTCACTTCACGCGACGACGAGTCCGACCTCGTCGAAGGCATGAACTCTGGCGCCGACGACTTCGTCACCAAGCCTTTCTCCCGCGGCGAACTCGAGGTGCGCATCAAGGCCGGCGCGCGGATTCTTCAACTGCAACAGAACCTGGCGCAGAAGAACACCGAGCTCAGCGACGCCCTCGGCATCGTGCGTCGAGACCTCGAGGCCGCCGCGCGCACCCAGCTGCGGATGCTGCCGGCCAATGCCGCCGAGTTCGGACCGACGCGCTTTGACTGGCTCTTCAGCCCCGCGACCTATATCGGCGGCGACAGTCTCGGCTACTTTCCCGTTGAAAACGATCTCATCGCGTTCTACACCATCGACGTTTCGGGCCACGGCGTTCCTTCCGCGATGATCTCCTTCACGCTCAACCGGTTCATCACCCCGGCGCTTTGCCGTCTCGCCGTGGCGCAGGACAAGGACGGACGCGCGCTGAGTCCCGAGCGGGTAGTTGAGTGTCTCAACCAAGAGTTCATGGACCACGGCGACGACAGTTTTTACTTCACCATGCTGTTCGGCCTGCACGAACCGGCCACCGGACTGACCCGGATCTGCCAGGCGGCGCACCCGCATCCACTGCTGGTTTCGCGCGGCGGAAGCGTGGAGGAACTGGGCGGCGGCGGAATGCCGGTGGCGTTGCTCGAATTTGCCGACTTCGATTCGTTCGAGTTCGTGATGCAGCCCGGTGACCGCCTGCTCATGTATTCAGACGGCGTAACCGAGTCGATCTCGCCCGAGGACGTGCAATACGGTATCGAGCGCTTCAAGGAGTTCCTTCGAGCGCGCCATGAACTGGACACGCCGGCGCTGCTGCAGACGCTGCGCGGCGATCTTGCCGGTTTTCGCGGCGGCGAGGGCTTCGACGACGACCTCTCGGTGCTCGCGATGCAGTACGATGTCCCGGCGGCATGACAATACCGCCGCGACGCCCGGCCGCGGCGATGCGCGGTCCACGCACCGGTCGACCCGATGGAAACAATCGCATGAAGCTCACTAACGAAGAAAAACGAGGCGTCCTCGTGGTACGCGTCGAAAACGAACGTCTTGACGCGCATATTGCCTCCGATTTCAGGCAGGCCATGAGCGATCACATCGAGCGCGGACACGCCCGGCTGGTTCTCGACCTCGTGGCGGTGAACTTCATCGACAGCAGTGGCCTCGGCGCCATCGTCGCCGTGTTGAAAAAGCTCGGCGGCAAGGGTGCGCTGGTGATCTCGGGTCTGCACGACAGCACACTGGCGATGTTCAAGCTTACCCGGATGGATCGTGTCTTTTCGCTGTACGACGACATCGACGCGGCGGTGACGGCGGTATCCGGCTGATCGACTTCCAGCGACCATCGGCAGCATCAATTGGACTCGATACGCCTGAAAATCGACAGCCGCGCGGACCAGGTCGCCCTGGCGGGTCGCTGCATTCACGCGCTGTCGAAGGTGGTGGTCGGGGAGCGGGCGGCATTCGAGATCGAGCTGGCCGCCTGCGAGGTAATCAACAACGTCATCGAGCACGCGTACGAATGTCGCGAGGGCAACGATATCCTCATCGAGTGGATTCACCGCGACGGCGAATTGCAGATCGACGTCCATGACTGGGGGCGCGCGGTGCCGGCCGACGTGTTGTTCTCGCCCCTGCCGGACATCGACCACGGCGACGTGACCAACCTGCCCGAAGGCGGATTCGGCATCGGCCTGTTGAACGCGCTCAGCGACCGCGTCGAGTACCGTACCGATGAAGACGAAGGACGCAACACGCTCTCGCTGTTCCGCAGGTTCGACGCCGCCGGGATCTCGCGTTGAAACTCATTGCACGCAGCGACTACGGCCAGCGGTCCAGGCATCTCGCCGAACGCATCGAGCTGCTGTACGACCAGGCGCCTGCCGGTAACCTGGCGACCATCCTGCTCGCGGCCCTGACCGCGTGGGTCCTGCAGGGACAGGTACCCGGCGCGCAAATGACCGGATGGCTGCTCTACATGGTGGCGATCACGGTGCTGCGCTTCGCGCTCGTCTCCGCCTACCGGCGCTGGCTGTCCGCCCGCAGCGCGCTCATATTCCTCGACCTTTTCGTGGTCGGCGCGCTGCTCTCCGGCATCGGGTGGGGCATCACCACGCAGTTGCTGCTGCCCTACGCGGACATCGAGTACCGGGTCTTCATCACCTTCGTGGTCGGCGGTCTCGTGGCGGGCGCGAGCTCCCTGATGGCGGTCTGGCCCACCGCCTACGTCGCTTTCGCCTTCACCGCGGCGCTGCCCATCGGCGCCTGGTTCATCCAGCTTGGGAACCCGATCGATCTGGCCATGGGATTGGCCGTGTTTCTCTTCCTGACCGTCAACACCGCCAGCGTATTCAACATGCGCACACGCATCATGGACGTGTTGAACCTCCGTTCGGACAATCGCAAGCTGGTCGATTCGCTGACCCGGGCAAAGGAGGCAGCCGAGAACGCCAGCGAGGCCAAGACGCTGTTCCTGGCCAACACCAGCCACGAGATTCGTACACCCATGAACGGCATCATCGGCACCCTGGAACTACTGCGCGACACGCCGCTGAACGACGAGCAGCGCAAACTCGTCGGCGCCGCACGAAACTCGGCGGACTTCCTGCTGGTACTGGTCAACGATATCCTCGACCTGTCCAAGATCGAAGCGCGGCAGTTGGTGCTGGAAAACATACCGTTCCGGGTCGGCGACACGTTGCGCGACGTGGTGCGCTCCAGCGCGGCGCTGGCCGAAAAAAAAGGGCTTTATCTCAACGGTGACGTGGCGCCGTCGACACCGGCGCTCGTCTTCGGCGACCCGCTGCGCATGCGGCAGATCGTGACCAACCTCGTCGACAACGCCATCAAGTTCACCGCGCGCGGCGGCATCGACATATCTGTCCGCTACCTCGCGTCCGGCCATGACCAGGGTACGCTGCAGGTATCGGTGACCGACACCGGTATCGGCATGACCCGCGAGGTGGTCGACCGGCTGTTTTACGCCTTCTCGCAAGCCGACACGTCGACCACGCGGCGTTACGGCGGAACCGGCCTGGGCCTGAACATCACCGCGCGGCTGGTGGAGATGATGGGCGGCACCATCGACGTGCAGAGCGAGCCCGACGCCGGCACCACCTTTACCATACGCCTTCCCGTCACCGAGGCCTCCGAGGCCGATCTCGACTCGGAGCTCTATGACGAGGAGTCCGTATCCGTGGCCCGGGGCACCGCGCTGGTGGTCGAGGACAATCCCGTGAACCTGATGATCGCGCGCAAGATTCTCGAGAACATGGGACTTTCCGTCGACACCGCCGAGAATGGCGCGGGCGCCATCGAGGCGGCCGGCAGGACCGAGTACGACCTGATCCTGATGGACTGCCAGATGCCGGGCATGGACGGTCTCGAGGCGACCCGTCGCATACGCGCGTTCGAATTCGAACAACGCCGCCGCCCTGCTGCCGTGCTCGCGCTGACCGCGAACGCCATGGCCGGCGACCGCGAGCGCTGCCTGCAGGCGGGAATGAACGACTACCTGTCCAAGCCGGTCAAGCGGGAACTCCTCGCCGGCAAGGTCCGATTCTGGCTGATGAACGCGCCGATGAACCCGTCGCTGCCGTCGCACGACTGAGCGAGCCGGAACCCGTAAATCACCGGCGGTTTGCCGGTCGAGCGAACTAGACGCCGTAGACCCGGCGCATGGACTCGAATATCGTCCGCAGGTCCCCGTGGCGCGGTGTGAAGCCGAGCACCCGGCGCGCCAGCGCGCTGCTCGCCACTATCTCGGCGGGATCACCCGCGCGCCGCTCGACGAGCTCGTAGGGAAGGTCGCGACGCAGCACCCGGGAGGCCGCCGCCACCATCTCCAGCACCGTGCTGCCGGTCTCGTTGCCCAGGTTCACCACCAGCGATGGTTCGCCTTCGAGCAGTCGCTCCATCGCGGCAACATGCGCGGCGGACAGGTCGTTGACGTGAATGTAATCGCGGACGCACGTGCCGTCCCGGGTATCGTAGTCGCCGCCGAACACCTTGAGCGACGGGCGCAGTCCACTGGCCACCTCCATCACCACCGGACACAGGTTCGTCGCGTCCTTCTCGCGCACGCCCACGCGGCCGCGCAGGTCGTAGCCGGTGGCGTTGAAGTAGCGCAGGCTGACGTAGCGCAGCCCGGCAAGGCGTGAAAACCACTCGAGATTCTGCTCGATGGCGAGCTTGGTATAGCCGTAGTAGTTCTCCGGGTTGGTCGGGTGCGTTTCATCGATGGGCAGGTAAAGCGGCGAACCGTAGACGGCGGCCGAGGACGAGAAAACGAACCGAGTGACCCCGGCGTCCTGCATGGCGCGCAGCAGGGTGAGCGTCCCGGCGATGTTGTGAGCGGCGTAGTCGTGGGGTCGTTCCATCGACTCGCCCGCCGCCTTGAGCGCGGCGAAGTGAAATACCAGGTCGAAATCGTCGGCGAACACCGCGTCGAGGTCCGACCGGCGGCACATGTCGCCCTGAACGAAGCGCGCCTCACCGGGAACGTTCCCGCGATCGCCGCGGCTCAGGTCGTCCAGCACGGTAACGCGATGGCCGGCCTCGACCAGGTCGTGTACCACGTGACTGCCGATGTAGCCGGCGCCGCCGACGACGAGCACCCGGGCGCTCACCGCCGGGAACCTCCGGGGCGGGCGTCAATCAAAAACATCGGCCTCGGCCAGCGGCGGGTATTGCCGATCCTTGTCCGACAGCAGCACCTCGTCGCATGGCCAGTCGATGCCGATGGCCGGGTCGTTCCACGCCAGCCCGCGCTCGCTTGCCGGGTGATACTCGGCGTTGACCATGTAGTTCACCTCGGCCCGGTCCGACAGGGTGAGAAAACCGTGGGCGAAGCCGACGGGGACGAACAGCATGAGGCGGTTCTCGGCGGTCAGTTCCTGCGCCACCCAGCGACCGAAGGACGGTGAACCGCGCCGGATGTCCACGGCGACGTCGAAAATGGCCCCGCTTACGCAACGCACCAGCTTGGCCTGGGCGTGCGGCGGCAACTGGTAGTGCAATCCGCGCAGAACATTCCGCGAAGAGGTCGAGGCATTGGTCTGGACGAATTCCTCGCCGATCCCGGCGGCGGCAAACTCGGAACGCTTGTAGGTCTCGAAGAAAAGGCCCCTCGAATCGGAGAAGACACTCGGATCGACGAGCATCGGCCCGTCGATCGCCGTTGGCGCGAAATGAAACGGCATGGCGGTCGATTGGTTGTTCCTTTTGGGGTTCCGGTAGCGGCCGGACTACCTGCCCCGGGACCGCCAGTGGACTGGCGAGCGCACCAAGACCGGCGCTTCGCCCTGCGTGCGGATCGTCGTAGACTTTACTGCTTCCGTCAAGGTCGCGGGGCGCCGAGAGCGCCTCGGATCACCGGCGGGTGCCGCCGCCGGTTTGAATTTGCCGGCCCGAGGCTCCCATAATCGGTCTCCGGCGACTCCATCAACTACATTATGAACAGGGAACAGGATCGATGCGCATCATTCTTCTCGGCGGCCCCGGCGCTGGAAAGGGAACCCAGGCCGGATTCATCACCGCGCGCTACGGCATCGTGCACATTTCTACCGGCAACATGCTGCGCGGGCACATCGAGGCGGGCACCGAGCTCGGTATGGCGGCGAAACGAATCATGGATGCCGGCGAACTGGTGTCGGACCAGATCGTTCTCGACATGGTGAAGGCCCGGGTTGCCGAGGAGGACTGCGCGCGCGGCTTCCTGCTGGACGGTTTTCCGCGCACCCTGGGACAGGCGGCGGGTCTCGACGAGGCAGGCATCGGGATCGATGCGGTGGTCGAGATCTCGGTGGCGGACGAAGAGATCATTCACCGAATGAGCGGTCGGCGGGTGCACCTGCCCTCCGGCCGCACCTACCACGTCCAGTTCAACCCGCCGAAGACGCCGGGCCGGGATGACGTCACCGGCGAACCGCTGATCCAGCGCGACGACGACCGCGAAGACACCGTGCGCGCGCGCCTGGCGATCTATCATCGGCAGACCTCGCCGCTGGTGGCGTACTATTCCGCGAAAGCCGACGGCCAGTCGCTCCACTACCTGCGCGTCGACGGCGTCGGCGACGTCGAGACGATCCGCGACCGCATCTTCTCCGAACTCGACGCGCTGGCCACCTAGCGCCCCTTCGATACCACGACGCAACCAGACTGCAAACCCCTTTGTGGTAGAATTTTCGCCCGAAGTTTTCAACGTACGCCGCCGAGGCTCCACCGTGGATATCGAACAAGCACGCTTCAACATGATCGAGCAGCAGATCCGCCCGTGGGAGGTGCTGGATGCAACGGTGCTCGACGTGCTGAGAAAGGTTCCGCGGGAACACTTCGTGCCCGAGGACTACCGCGACCTGGCTTTCGCCGACATCCAGATACCGATCGGCCACGGCGAGGTCATGATGGAACCCAAGGTCGAGGCGCGCATGGTCCAGGAGCTGGAGCTCGACGGCCAGTGCAAGGTGCTGGAGATCGGAACCGGCAGCGGCTACGTATCGGCGCTGCTCGCGTCCATGGCGCAGTCGGTCGTCAGCGTCGAGATATACAAGGACCTGAGCAACCGCGCGGCGGAACGCCTCGCCGCCTTCGGCATCGGCAACGTCATTTTGGAGTCCGGCGACGCCAGCCAGGGCTGGCCGTCCGCCGGCGGCTTCGACGCCATCCTGCTGACGGGCTCGGTCCCGGACATCCCGCGTCCCTTCATCGACTCGCTCAAGCCCGGCGGCCGCCTCGTGGCCGTGGTCGGCACCGAGCCGGTCATGGAGGCGGTGCGCCTTACCCGTGAGGGGGACGGCGTGGTACGCACGTCCTTGTTCGACACCTTGTTGCCGCCGCTGGTCAACGCGTCGGCTCCCAGGCAGTTCGTGTTCTAGACGCGGTCGCAGCGAGCCGGTTTGCGCCATCGTTGAGACCCGAATCCACCCTTTCATATCACGTTCGCATTCACGCCATGAATATCCGCTTGTTGTGCCTGCTCGTCGCCGCCGGATTCGGCACTTCGGCCGGGGCGAGCGATTTACTCGACGTCTACGGCATGGCCATTGCCAATGACACCACTTACCAGTCCGCGGTCTATGAGCGGCAGGCGCTGTCGCTGGATCCCGTCATCGCGCAGTCGGCCCTTCGCCCGCAGGTGAACCTGAGCGGGTCAGTCGATCGAATTCGCGACGATGTCGACTCGTCGGTCTCTGCCTCGACGGGCTCCGACAACTACAACAGCCTCGGTGTCGCGCTTTCTCTCGACCAGGCGCTGTACGATCCGCAGGCAAAGATCGCCGTGGAACAGGCCAGGCTGGGCGACGATCGTGCCGCCTACGACCTGCAGACGGCGCAGGACGACGTGATCATTCGCGTCGCCACCAGTTATTTCGCCGTGCTCGGCGCCCTCGACAACCTCGACCTTGCAACCAGCGAGAAAGTCGCCATCGGCCGCCAGCTCGAACTGGCCCAGGAACGGCTCAACGTGGGTATCGGCACCCAGACCGACCTCTACGACGCCCAGGCGCGCTACCAGCTCGCCGAGGCCAACGAGATCGACGCGCGCAACCTGATCGAGGACGCGATTCAGGCGCTGGTCGCGATCGTCGGCGGCGATCCCGGCAACCTCGATCCGTTGCGTGAGGACGCCGTGCTGCAACAGCCGGCGCCGGAATCCGCGGACGAGTGGGTGAACATCGCCATCTCCAACAATCCGGCACTTCGCTCGGCGACCCTGGATTACGAGATCGCCCAGCGCGAGATCGACTTCCTGAAGTACACTCGCCACCCGCAAGTCGGCCTGAATGCGTCCGGCAGCTATCTCGACAACAGCGGCGGCATCAGCGGCAGCTCGGATAGCACCGAGGTCAGCGTCGGATTGCAGGTGACTTTCCCGTTGTACTTAGGCGGCGCCGTCGAAGCCCAGGTACAGAAGGCCGCCCTGTTCGCCAATGCCCAGGAGCAGGCGGTGGAGTTCGCGCGCCGCGAGGTGGCCCGCGAGATTCGCGACGTTTTCAACGACGTTGCCAGCGGCATCAACCGGGTGGAAGCGTTCAGGCAGGCGGTGATCGCCGGCGAAAGCGCGGTCGAGTCCAAGCAGGAAGGTTTCGCCGCGGGCCTGATCACGAACCTTGACGTACTCGACGCGCAGCGCGACCTGTACCAGGCGCGGCGCGACTACCTGCGCGCTCGCTACGACTTCATCCTGTCCACGCTCGATCTCGAGCGCGCCGCGGGACAGCTCGACGAGGACGACATCGCCCGCGTCAACGGGCTACTGGAATGAACCATGGCGGCGCCGGCGCGCCGCTACGGGGCTGACCAGCATTCACCCGAGACCGCCTCGACGTCACGCTCGCCGTGACGGATCGTCACGGTGATGACCTCCACGCCGCGATCCATGACTTCCCGCAGTAGCGAAGCGTAATCCGGGTCCGTCTCGGCCGCAGGGCGGAACACATTGCTCTCCGGCCGGTTGATGGCGAACACCAGGCAGGCGCGAAAGCCCCGGTTTCGCGCCTCGGCGAGCAGGGCGAGATGTTTCTGGCCGCGCTTGGTCACCGCGTCAGGAAACTGGATCACGCCGTCGCGAAGCAGCGTGGCATTCTTGATCTCGACGAGACAGTCGTCGTGTCCGCCCTCCAGCCGAAGGTCGAAGCGCGACTGCGCGCCGCCGTCGATCACGAAGCGCGGCTCCCGGACAATTCGCGAGTAGCCTGCCAGCGGCGCGATGCACCCCGCGGCAACGCCTTCGGCGACGATCGCATTGACCCGCCCCGTGTTGACGCCGATCCAGCCGCCGCCCATGTCTATGCGCTCGAGCGTCCACGCCAGCTTGCGGCGGGGGTTGTCGCTGTGAAACACCTGCGCGCGCGCGCCTTGCGACCAGCAACTTTCCATGGAGCCGGTGTTGGGACAGTGCGCGGTGACGGTATCCCCGCCCGCGAGTTCGACGTCGGCGAAGAATCGCTTGTAGCGGCGCAACAGGCGCGCCTCGACCAGCGGCGGCAACTCCACCGCGAGCTACTTGAAACCCAGGTGAATGGTCACCGGTGACTCGGCCAGGCCTTCGTAGGTGGCCGTGATGCGCGTCAGCCCGTCGATCGCCAGCGGCGGCCCGAGACTGCCCAGCGACAGCAGGTCGCCGGCTTCGAGCCGATACCCGCGACGCGCGAGATCGTTCTTCAGCCACAACGCCGCCTCCAGAGGGTGCCCCAGTAATGCCTCGCCGATGCCGCGGCCGAGCACGTTTCCGTCACCGTCCACCAGTTTGACCGTAAAGGCGCCGAGGCGCTCGGCGGCATCCTCCAGGACGGTCAGGTCGACCGGCTCGCCGGTGGCGCCGAGGCGTGCGCCGGCGTTGATGGCCGAAATATCCGCGCCGGTCAGGCCCTGCATATCCGCGTACATCAAATCCGGCAGTTCCAGGAACGGGATCGCCTCGGAGAGGAAGGCCAGGATCCCGGCGCCGGTCGTGGCGTCGTTGATGCGCTCGTCGGCGACCCGGACCAGCAGGTCGGCCTCGATCACCGGTTTCACCGCGCGGGCGCGATCGATAATGGCGCCGGTCGAGGTGAACATGTTGTCGAGCAACACGCCGCTCACCGGTTCGCTCACCCCGAAACGCGCCTGCGCGGGTGGCGAAGTAAGAGCAGCCTTGTACCCCGCAATCTCGCCCCACTGCGGGCGCAGGTTCAACACCACCATGCGCTGTACCGTCTCGGCGTCCGATGCCGACAGGCCAAGCGGCTTGTTCACCGGTTCAAGACGGGTGTACGCCGCCAACACCGCTGCCAGCGCGTCCTGCGGCGACGCGGCGAGCGTGGGCCAGGGGCAACACGCGACGAACGCGACGGCGAGGGTCAGGGTGCGGGTTGCCCGCATCATGAGGTCGAACCGTTGTCCGGGGTAGACTGGTCCGCCGCGTCGCGGCGATTGGCGAACAGGCGTTCGAGGGTGGCAATGTCCGGCGCGCAGACGCGCTGCGACGTTACCTCGTCGACGGCTTCGCGCAACCTGTAGTCGCGCTTGGATACCAGGTAGGCGATGGCGATCGCGGGCGACCGCTGCTGCCCGGCCGTACAATGCAGGTACACGCGATGTCCGACCTCGAGCAGGTTGTCGAGTCGCTCCACCGCGCCGGCGGTGCGGGCGAGCAGGTCGTCGGCGTCGAAATCGCGGATGGGCCATCTCTCGATCACCAGCCCGTCGGTTTCATAGGCGGCGGCGACGGCGGGCCAGTCGATGTGCCAATGGTCGAAATCGGCGTCGGTCTGAAGGTTGAGCACGGCCGTGATTCCCAGGGACCGGCGAAGCCGCCGTACGTCGGCGGGGACCGCTGGCGCAGTGCCCACGAACACCTGGGGCATGACGCGGTCGAACGACAACATGGGGCGCACCGGCGGCCCGCTGAACGATCGGGTCACGCGGTCAAAAAGACATTTCAGTGCTGCCATAGACTTTCGTTTCACCTTCGTCCAACCCGTGGGCAATGTCGAGGCGAAGGTCCGTATTGACGAACGACCTCAGTTTATACCGTATACCGACCCCCAGCCCCACGACCAGTTCCGACGGTTCGAAGGAGGCGCTGTCATCGAAAGCGCCGCCGACGTCGGCGAACACCGCGCCGCGAAACGTATTGTGGCCGAACATCGGCGACATGAACTCGAGGTTGGCGATGAAGTAGCTTTCTCCCTCGAGACTCTCGCGCTCGTAGCCTCGCATGGTGCTGTTGCCGCCAATGCTGAAGCTCGGATCGCCGAAGATGGATCCCGACGAAGTCCCGTAGCGTAACTGATAGTTGAAATTCGTGTGTGGCCGGTCGGTAACGTGGTTGTACGATCGGTAGAAGGCGCTGTGACGAACGTAGCTCGATTCCGAACCCCAGTCGTCGCTGGCCGCCTCCGTGTAATATCCGAAATGCGAACCCGTGCGGCTGTACAGCAACTCGGTGATGTCCCGGTACTCCAATCCGGCACTGAGGGTTACCACTTTCGTGTCGAAGAACAGTCCGGTGTTTCCCGACAGGTAGTCGTTGACGTAGTCCTCGTAGCGCAGTTGCCCGTCGGCGCGCCACCCCTGGCTCGGTCCCGTTTCGCGCAGCCAGCGCGAAACGTTGATCCGCAAGGAGTCGAGTTGCTGGTTGTAACGTCCCTCGAGTTCGCCGCGCTCCTCGTCGATCTCGATATCTTCCGAACGCACGTCGAAACCCAGGTCCCAGGGGCTTCCCCATACCCGGGGCAGCGTGTACTCGACGCTGACCTGGTCTTCCTGCTCGATGTCCGAGCTCTTCAGGTCCTTGCGCCGTACGCCGACGTCGAGCCGGCGATTTCGCCCCGCGACGTTGTCCCAGCGCACCCTGGCGCCCCATGACCAGTCACCGTCGCCGCTACGGCTCAGGCGCGGCAGCACGAGCAGGTAGCGCTTCTCGTTGACGGTGTAGATCAGCACGATACGGCCATCGCGCGCCTCGAGGTCGGCGCTGACCCGCTTGAACAACCCGAGGTTCATGATGGCCTGTCGCCCGGCCTCGATCTCCTCGTCGGAGACCATGTCGCCGGCTGTGAAGGTAAGCTCCTGCAGCATGGTCGACGGACGCGTGTGCTCGTTGTCCCGAAACTCGATATCGGAGATCAGGTAGCTCTCCGCCGCGGCAGCGGAACAGACGAGGGCCAGTATCGACGCTAGCAGGAGGCGCATCGGTGGTAGTCGGTCGAGAGCCATGTGTCGTTGACGAAAACAGGGGTTATTGGCGCAATCCCCGGGGCCGCTACCATACCGATCGCTCGCGGACCTGTCACTACCGAAGGCGCGATGCCGCCGCCGAGAATCCTTGCCTGAAACGCGAAGCGTTTGTTGACTACAATCGGTGTTTCATCGATCGGTCGAACACCCGAGCAACGACCAGCCGGTCCGGCCATGCAACAACCCGTCAACGTTCCGTACCCTTACCGGCGCTATTCGTGGTGCGGGTATCACGGCTGGTGCGACGAAAGTTCACCGGCGGACGCCGTGCTGCGTTCGGCCATCGACCCTGCCGCCCTGATGGCGAGGGACTTTTCGGGTGGTCGCGGCGGGAAAAAACGCAACCGGCTGGCGCGAATCGACGTCGGCGGCGCCTTCGTCTGGGTCAAGTGGTTCCGCCCGCGCGGGGCCTGGTCCTGGCTGAGATACGCGGGTCGACCGACCAAGGCCGAGAAGGCGTGGCGACTGGCCTTCGCGCTGCTAGACGCGGGCATCGACACGCCGCGGCCGCTGGCGGGGCTTCAACGCCGCGGGCATCGGGAGCGTCTTGACGCCGTCCTGGTCTTCGAGGAGTTTCCCGACGCCTCTCATTTCGCCGCGGCGCTCGACGACGCCGGCGCGGCGAGGGACGATTTGCTGGCAGCGGCGGCGCGCTTCCTTGCGCGGTTTCACGACGCGGGGTTTCGCCACCGGGACCTGCAGGGCGCCAATTTGCTGGTCTCGAACACGCATGCCGGTCACGCATTCTCGCTGGTCGACATCAACCGTGCGCGCGCCCACCGTCGGCTGACCACGGCCCAGCGCCTGCGCGACCTGGAACGCCTGCCGCTCGGCCCGGATGACCTCGAACCGTTCTTTGCCGCCTACGCCGGCGGCAACGCTCGCCACGCGACGGCGTCGTTCAGGCGACGCATGCGGCAACGCGCGCGACTGCAACGTCTGCCCTGGCCGCTGAACAGGATCGCCAGGCGCCTGTGGTATTATTGGCGCGAAATGACCACCTTCTCGCCCGGTCGTCGGCCATAGCCGAGCGCTGCCGGCGCGCCCGTTCCGAAACCGTTCCAACGACCCCGGACATGAGCGAAGCCGATCGCACGTCCTACCTGCGCCGCCGCTACGGCGGTTCCCAGTCGATCATGAACCGCCGCGAGCGCCGTTACGTCGCGCAGATGCTGGAGCGCATCGGGCCTGTTCCGCGCGTGCTGGACTTGCCCTGCGGGCACGGCCGCTTCACGCCGCAGTTGCGCGAAGCGACGACCGAGGTGCTGACCTGCGCCGACCACAACCGGAAAAACATCAAGGCGCTTCTCGACGCCGAAGACGATGCCGGCACACCCATAAAAACCGTCCTGGTCGACTTGTTCGAAACGCTGCCTTTCGAAAGCGGCGCCTTTGACCTGGTGTTCAACTTCCGTTTCTTTCACCACATCTTCGATCCCGAACAGCGACTGCACGTGATTGCCGAACTGGCGCGCGTCAGTCGTCGGTACCTGCTGGTGTCGTACTACGACGACGTCTTCGTTCACCGCACGCAGAAGAAACTCTGGAAACACAGGAAGCACCGCCGCACGCTGCCCATGGTGGCGGCCCGACAGATCCACGCCGAGTTTGCCGCTGCCGGTTTCCGCGTCGTGGCCGACCGCGCCGTATTGCCGGTGCTGCATGCGCACCGCATCGCCCTGTTGGAGAGACGCCCGGCCGATTCTCCCTGACGCTCGCGGCGCTTATTCCCCGGACAAGGAATCGATGGCGCGGGAGAAGCCGTTCAGGCTGACCTGGAACCGGTTGGTTCGACGCGTACCGTCGAGAAAGCTCACGTTGAGCCAGCGTCCCCGTCGAAAACGATCGTACAACGACGGCGTCATGCGATAGTAGGCGTGGCAACCGTCGTGATTGCAGTAGGCGACGACCGCGTGATAGGCCTCGGTATCGTCGACCTGTAGCGTGATGCCGGGCGGCAGGTAACTGCCCAGCGGCACGCTCAGCAGCAACAAGGGGTATTCGCCGCCAAGGGGATAGCCGGCCGCGATCTCGAACAGCAACTGGCCACTGGATTTCAGCGTAAGCCGCTGCCGGATGAAGCAACGGCCGGCAAACTCGCCGTCGCCCTCGCACTCGCGCACCCAGTCTTCGATCGGTGTCGTTTGCGCGTCCACCGGTTCGGCGAAAGAAATCGGCGCGATAACGATCGCGATAACGAGTGCGCGAACCGCATCGCGCGCTTTGCAGTCGAGCATTGTCATAGTATCTTAGAATAATTGCGTCGCCGGGTCGGGTAAACTAATCGAAAACCGACACGCCGAAATGCCTCGACGCTTCCCGGCGCGGGTGATTCGACTGTTCCGTGGCATCGCCAACTTTACTCAAGGATTATCGAGCAATGAACCGATACACCGAAGTTCGATGCTATCCCGCGCCACTGCAAAGGGCGTTTGCGGTATTCGTGCTGCTGATGCTGGTATTGGTCGGCACCGCGGCCCTGGCACCCGCGCCGGCTCTCGCCGGCGAGGAAACAACGATGGCGGAGGTCGACAACGGCGATCCGCTGGAGGGGTTCAACCGCGCCATATACCGCTTCAACGAACGCGTCGATCGCGCCATCCTGCGCCCGGTGGCGGTGCGTTACGTCCGTTACGTGCCTCCCAAGGTTCGTCGCGGCGTGAAGAACTTCGTTTCCAACCTGCGCGAGCCCACGACCATCGTGAACGATCTGTTGCAGGGCAAGGTCACCCAGGCCGGCAGGGACACCATGCGTTTCCTGCTCAACTCGACGGTAGGTTTGCTGGGGATCTTCGACGTGGCCGCACACCTGGATCTTCACCGTAATCACGAAGACTTCGGGCAAACGTTCGGCAAGTGGGGACTGCCGCCCGGACCGTACCTCGTCCTGCCGTTTCTCGGACCCAGTTCCGTACGCGACGCCGCGGGCCTGGTACCCCAGTACATGTACACCGATCTCGCCTCCGGGGTCGAGGACGACGGGCTGATGTGGACCATCTTCGCAACGCGCGCGGTGGACACCCGCGCCGATTTGTTGAAGGCCGACAAGGTACTGGAAGAGCAGCTCGATCCTTACGTGTTCGTGCGGGAAACATACCGTCAACGGCGCTTGAGCGAGGTCTACGACGGCGAGCCGCCGGAAGTCGAAGACGAGTTCCTCGACGAAATCCTGATGGAGAGCCAGTGACCGCTACGCTGACGGATTTCCCTGCCGACCGTACCGCCGACGGTACCCCGGTTGCCGAGCCCGTAGTCTGAACCGCTCATGTCGCTGTACGCCATCGGCGACATACAGGGTTGCCCGGGCGCGCTCGATGCGCTTCTCGCCGACATTCGCTTCGATCCCGCCCACGATCACGTGGTACTCGTGGGAGACCTGGTCAACCGGGGGCCCGATTCGGCCGGCGTCATGGAGCGCGTGCTGTCGCTTGGCGACGCGGTTTCCTGCGTGCTTGGCAACCACGACCTCAATACACTGGCGGTTGCCGAGGGCGTGCGACCGCTGAAGGCGCGCGATACGATTTCGGCGATGCTCGATTCCCCTCGCGCCGGTCGCTGGCTCGACTGGTTGCGCCGCCAACCGCTGATGATTCGACGTCCGGGTTACATCTTCTCCCACGCCGGCATCTACCCGCGATGGGACGCGGACACCGCCATGGCGCGGGCGCGGGAAGTCGAGAACGCCCTGCAAGGCCCGGATCACGGCGCCTTTCTCGCCTCGATGTACGGCGCGGAACCCACCCGGTGGCACGACGCGCTCGAGGGTTTCGACCGGCTTCGCTTCATCACCAATGCGTTCACCCGCATGCGCTTCGTCGACGCCCGGGGCAACCTCGATCTCGACGAAACCGGGCCTCCGGGCAGCCAGGGCGAAGGTCTCGTGCCGTGGTTTACGGCGCCTCGGCGACTGGCGTTGGCAGAGACCGTCGTCTTCGGGCATTGGTCGTCGCTGGGCTATTACACGCGCAACAACGTCATCGGCCTCGATACCGGGTGTGTTTGGGGGCGTATTCTCACTGCGGTAAGATTGGACCCGCTTCCCGTTATCTCCCGGTGCATCAATTGCAAGGAACCCCTTTGATGAACGACCACGAACGGGCCATCGCGATTACCGTGAAAACCGCCTATCTACCCGGCCGCTCCAACCCGGAAGAAAATCGTTATTTTTTCGCCTATACGATCACCATTCGCAACAACGGCAAACGCGTCGCGCAGTTGCTGTCACGGCACTGGATCATCACCGACGCCGACGGCAATCGGCAGGAAGTGCGTGGTGAGGGTGTCGTCGGCCAGCAACCGGTGCTGGCGCCGGGTGAAAGCTTCGAATATACCAGCGGCACGTTCCTGGCAACGCCGGTCGGCACGATGAAAGGTAGTTACCAGATGATCGAAGCAGAAGGCGACCGGTTCGAAGCAAATATACCCGAGTTCGTACTATCCTTCCCGCGCACGCTACACTGAAGCGACGGCCCGCCGAAAGCCGGGCCAATGTTCACACGTCGAGGTTCAGCACCGAGAAGGCGTTCTGTTCGATAAAATGTCGGCGCGGTTCCACCTGGTCGCCCATCAACGTGGTGAATATCTCGTCGGCGCCCACGGCGTCTTCGATGGTCACTTGCGAAAGGCGCCGTACCGCAGCGTCCATGGTGGTCTCCCACAACTGCTCGGGGTTCATTTCACCGAGTCCCTTGTAGCGCTGGATGGTCATGCCGCGCCTGGCTTCCGCGAACAGCCACTCCAGGGCTTGCTGGAAGTTCGCCGCGGCGGTTTCCTTGTCGCCTCGAACCACCCGCAGCGGGAACCTGAGCTCGGCGTTCTGCGCCGCCTGGAAGGCGATCATCTTGCGGTACTCGCCCGACTCGAGAAACTCCGCGTTGATTCGTGTGAGCTGGCGCGAGCTGTAGCGCTCCGTCTGCACGACCACTTCGAACCCTTCGCCGACGGAGTGTGGAAGCACCTCGAGCGCATAGGTCGTCAACGGATCCTTGACCAGGCCGTCGAGAAGTTTCCGGCCAAATTCGCGCGCCACCGACTCGTCCGCCAATGCCGCCGGTTCGAGCGGCTCCATGCGCAGCAACTGATCGAGCACGGCACGATCGTACTTGCGCGACAGGCGCGAGAGCAGGGTGTCGATGGAAAAGAACTGCTCGCTTAGCTTGCGCAGCACGTCTCGAGGCACCTCGGTACCGTCGTCTCCGAACAACGTTGAATCCTCTACCACCTGGTCGAGCAGGTATCGTTGCAGGTCGCGGTCGTCCTTGAGGTACACGTCCTTCTTTCGTTGCGTCAGCTTGTACAGCGGCGGCTGGGCGATGTAGATGTACCCGCGTTCGAGGAGCTCCGGCATCTGTCGGTAGAAAAACGTCAGAAGCAACGTACGAATATGCGAGCCATCGACGTCGGCATCGGTCATTATGATGATTCGATGATATCTTAACTTATTGATATCAAAGTCATTTTTTCCTATTCCGGTACCCAGGGCCGTGATCATGGTGGTGACCTCTTCCGAGGCCAGCATGCGGTCGAAGCGCGCTTTCTCCACGTTCATGATCTTGCCTTTCAAGGGCAATATCGCCTGAAACCGCCGGTCGCGAGCTTGCTTGGCCGAGCCGCCGGCCGAATCACCCTCCACGAGATAGAGTTCGCACAGGCTGGGGTCGGTTTCCTGGCAGTCCGCCAGCTTGCCGGGCAGTCCGCCGAGATCGAGAGCGCTCTTGCGTCGCGTCATCTCGCGGGCCTTGCGCGCCGCCTCGCGTGCGTGGGCCGACTCGACGATCTTTTGCGCGACCGCACGGGCCTCGGCGGGATTCTCGAGCAAAAACGTGGCGAGACGTTCGGAAACCACCGAGTCGACGACGCCCTTGACCTCCGACGACACCAACTTGTCCTTGGTCTGGGAAGAAAACTTGGGATCCGGCACCTTGACCGACAGGACCGCCGTCAGTCCCTCGCGCGCGTCGTCGCCTGTCACAGAGACCTTGGCCCGCTTCAGGAATCCCTCATTTTCGAGGTACTGGTTCAGCGTCCGGGTCATGGCCATGCGCAGGCCAGAGAGATGGGTTCCGCCGTCGCGCTGCGGGATATTGTTCGTGTAGCAGAACACGTTTTCCTGGTAGGAGTCGTTCCACTGCATCGCTAACTCGACGCTGATCCCGTCACGACTATCGAAGATATGCACGACCGACGAATGCAGGGGATTCTTCTTGTCGTTCAGGTGTCGCACGAAGGCCGAGATTCCGCCCTCGTACTCGAATACATCCTCGGCTCCCGTGCGCTCGTCCTTGAGTACAATGCGCACGCCGGAGTTGAGAAACGACAACTCGCGCAGGCGCTTGGCTAGGATGTCGTAGTGGTACTCGATATCGGTGAAAATCTGGGCGCTGGGCTTGAAATGCACTTCCGTGCCGGTCACCTCGGTCTGACCGATTACCTCGAGCGGGCCCGTCGGGACGCCGAGCTGGTATTCCTGGCGAAAAACGGACCCTTCGCGGTGGATGGTCAACCGGAGCCCTTCGGACAGAGCGTTGACCACGGAGACGCCGACGCCGTGGAGACCGCCGGAAACCTTGTAGGAATTCTGGTCGAATTTGCCGCCGGCATGCAGGACGGTCATGATGATCTCTGCCGCCGATTTACCGCCTTCCTCGGCAATGGTACCCGTGGGAATACCCCGACCGTTGTCGCGCACCGTGATCGACTCGTCGTTGTGGATCGTTACGTCGATTTCCGAGCAGTACCCGGCCAGCGCCTCGTCGATGGAGTTGTCCACCACCTCGAACACCATGTGATGCAGGCCGGTGCCGTCGTCCGTGTCGCCGATGTACATTCCGGGCCGTTTCCGGACCGCGTCGAGCCCCTTGAGCACCTTGATGCTGCTCGAATCGTACGATTTGTCGCTCATTGTCTGGTCAGTGCGGGAAAGGGCGGTATTTTAGCATTTTTTCAACTACATAGTTGCTAAAAAATGCCGGCGCGACGGCGCTTCAGCTTGGCATGGGCCGGGGAGATCGTTTCGTCTTCCCGGTAGCCGTGTCCATTGCGACAGCGACACCATGTTTCACGTGAAACACCTCCGGCGGTCCGTGTTCTTGCTGACCGACATGGGCAGTTGGTCCGTCGAGTTACCCGAATCCAGAAATCTCGCGAATTGGCGGAATCGTGGAATTCCCCAGTTGTGAATCAACTCGATTTGGCAAGCCACCGGCGAGTTTCCGCCTAACGGCTTGAATCGATAGGTCCCGATTCTACGAATTTCCTAGATCACCGAGGCACGAGGTTGCCGACACGGAAAACAAGGCACCGGAACCCCGATATGAAGACGGTTTACTCCCGGCAGTCGCGTCGCTCGTCATGCCGATCGTTGCGTCGGGTATAACTGGAACGCGCGCCTGCCCGATACCGAAACGCGGCGAAGACGAACTCACCGCGGTTCGTAAGCCATCGGCATGGGGATACGTCCAACTCGTCGGCTTGCCTCGCACCGAGCGTCGACGACCGTCGATACCCGTCCGGATGGATCGAGACACGTCACGGCGACGTAAAGACCCCGCGAACGCCAATCCTGTGTACCGGTTTCTCTCGACGCAACGGTTCTGCCGAAACTTTCGGTCGATGTCGAGGATACCGGAGCAAGATTCCCGTCTCCGCACGTATCGGGCGCGTCGATCGATATGACCCTGGGTGCGACCTCGTCGAGGCCAT
>JAUIEZ010000018.1 GCA_030429665.1 Gammaproteobacteria bacterium
CTGCTCGGCACCATCGCCGGCGGCCTGCTGGTGAGCGTGGACGTAATCGGTCCGTACCTGGTGGCGGCGACGGTCATTGCCGTGGCGGCGGCGGGTTACGCATCCAGCCGGGGCATACCGCCGGCGCCGCCGGCGCGCCCGGGCATGTCCGTCAGTTACAACGTGGCTGCCGAGACGATGGCCCTGCTCCGCCATCTCGGCACCAACCGCACGGTGTTCCTGTGCGTGCTCGGCATTTCCTGGTTCTGGTTTCTCGGCACCATCTACCTGACGCAGTTTCCCAATTACACGCGGCTCGCGCTGGGCGGCGACGCCTCGGTGGCGACGCTGTTGCTGGCGCTGTTCTCGGTCGGCATCGGCGCCGGGTCGTTCCTGTGCGAGAAGCTCTCGCGGGGCCGAATCGAGGCGGGCCTCGTGCCCATCGGCGCGATCGGCATGACGGTGTTCGGACTGCACCTCGGCCTTGCCGATCCCGCGACGCCGGCGGAGCCGGTGAACGCCCTCGCCTTTCTCGCCGACAGCGGCAACTGGACGGTCATCGTCGACCTCGTTCTCATCAGCATGTCCGGCGGGCTGTACATCGTACCGCTGTACACGCTGGTGCAGCACCTGAGCGAGCCGGCGCACCGCGCCCGCGTGATCGCGGCCAACAACGTGCTCAACGCGCTGTTCATGGTGGGCGCGGCGGTGCTCGCCATCGTGGTGCTCGGCGCGGGATTCTCCATCGCCGAACTGTTCCTGCTGATCGCCGTGCTGAATGTCGGCGTCGCCGTGTTCATCTTCGGCAAGGCGCCCGAGTTCCTGTTTCGCATGATCGGCTGGCTGATGGTGCACAGCATCTATCGCATCTCCAAGCAGGACCTGTCTCACATTCCCGCCGAGGGGCCGGCGTTGCTGGTGTGCAACCACGTCAGCTTCGCCGACGCGGTGATCCTGCACGCGGTGTGTCCTCGCCACCTGCGGTTCGTCATCGACGCCGAGATCTACCGAATACCGGTGCTCAACTGGCTGTTTCGCGCGGTGGGCGCCATTCCCGTCACCGATCCGCGCGTCGACCGGCACATGGTGAAAGCCGGTTACGACCGCATTGCCGAGGCATTGGACAGCGGCCACCTGGTATGCATTTTTCCCGAGGGAGGCATCACCCGCAACGGCGAGATACGCCCGTTCAAGAACGGCATCGGCAAGATCGTCAGGCGCACGCCGGTACCGGTCATACCGGTCGCGTTGCGCGGGCTATGGGGCAGCTTCTTCAGCTACGAGGGCGGCCGCGCCATGCGCGGCCTGCCGCGCAAGCTGTTCGCGCGCGTCACCGTGCTGGCCGCGGCGCCCGTGCCACCGGAAGAAGTCAACGCCGCCGATCTGCACGCGCTCGTGAGCGCGTTGCGCGGCGCGGAACGATAAACCAACACCCGTCAAACGCACCCGAGAGGTATCAGCGATGAAACTAGACGGTTCATGCCATTGCGGCGCGGTGACATTCACGGTCGAATCGAAACACCCGAGGCCCTTCAACCGGTGCTACTGCAGCATATGCCGCAAGACCGCCGGCGGCGGTGGATACGCCATCAACCTCGGCGGCGAGGCGGAGAACATGCAGGTGAGAGGCGAGGAGAACGTCAGCGTATACCGCGCCAGGCTGGTTGGCGACGACGGTTCGTTGACCGAGAGCCCGGCCGAGCGCCGCTTCTGCAAGCATTGCGGCAGCGCCCTGTGGGTGTGGGACCCGCGCTGGCCCGAACTCGTTCACCCGTTCGCCTCGGCCATCGACAGCGAATTGCCCCCGGCGCCGGAGCACACCCACCTGATGCTCGCATACAAGGCGGGCTGGGTACCGCTCGAGGCGGACGCGGACGACAGGACGTTCGACGGCTACCCGGACGAATCCATCGCCGCCTGGCACGAGCGGCTGGGCCTGACGGAGTAGCGGCTATCACCGCGACTCAATAAAGTTCCAGCTCGCCGGTGACGGCGTCGATTCGCTCGGCGTCGTCGGGACCGACGGCGCACGCCGTGAGCGTGGCCACGCCGCCGAACTCGGTGCGCCCGCTGTCGCGAACGAGGTGCGCGGTGAGGCCGGCGTCAAGCGCGCGGCGGTGGCATTCGAGCAACTCCTCCTCGGAGTTCACGCGCACGCACACCTTTGCACCGCCCGCCTCGATCCAGGCGCGCTCGACCGGTGTGAGCACGAGGCCGTCCACGTTGCCGTCGCCGTCGATTCGCGCCGCGCGCAGGCGCGCGACGAGAAACCCCAGCGACGCGTGCGAGCCCTGCGCGATCTCCTTGCCGCGACGCATGCGCAGGTCCCTGCGAATGACGATGACCTGCTTGATTCGCTTCATCGCGCGCGCCCGTGGGCGGGCGGCATTTTACGCGGTCCGTGCAGCACCGCCGTCACCGTTCCTTGACGCCCTGCCAGTCGAGAATGACCTTCCCCGACCGGCCCGAGCGCATGATGTCGAAACCGGCCTGGAAGTCGTCGACGCCGAAGCGGTGTGTGATGATCGGCGTGAGGTCGACCCCGGACTGCACCAGCGCGGCCATCTTGTACCAGGTCTCGAACATCTCGCGGCCGTAGATGCCCTTGATGGTCAGGCCCTTGAAAATGACCTGGTTCCAGTCGATCTCCATGTGCGACGGCGGGATGCCGAGCAACGCGATGCGCCCGCCGTGGTTGATGGTCGAAAGCAGCGTGTCGAAGGCGCTCGGCACGCCCGACATCTCCAGCGCCACGTCGAAGCCCTCGGTCATGCCCAGGTCCTCCATCACGTCGCGAATGTGCGTCGTCTTCACGTTGACGGTACGCGTCGCGCCCATCTTCGCGGCGAGGTCCAGCCGGTAATCGTTGACGTCGGTGATCACCACGTGCCGCGCGCCGGCGTGACGGGCTACCGCCACCGCCATGATGCCGATCGGCCCGGCGCCGGTGATCAGCACGTCCTCGCCCACCAGGTCGTAGGTCAGCGCGGTATGCACGGCGTTGCCGAACGGGTCGAAAATGGCGGCGATGTCGTCGCTGATCTCCTTCGGCAGGCGAAACGCGTTGAATGCCGGGATGACCAGGTACTCGGCGAACGCGCCCTGGCGGTTCACGCCCACGCCGAAGCTGTTGCGGCACAGGTGGCGGCGCCCGGCGCGGCAGTTGCGGCAATGGCCGCAGGTAATGTGTCCCTCGCCGGACACGCGGTCGCCAATCTCGAAGCCGCGCACTTCCTGGCCGATATCCACGACCTCGCCGACGTACTCGTGACCAACCACCATCGGCACCTGGATGGTCGAGCTGGCCCACTCGTCCCAGTTGTAGATGTGCACGTCGGTGCCGCAGATCGCCGTCCTGCGAATGCGGATCTTGAGGTCGTTGTGGCCAAGTTCGGGCTCCGGCACATCGGTAAGCCAGATACCCTCGGCGGCCTCGAGCTTCGACAAAGCCTTCATTTCGTCACCTCGCCGATTAGTTCATATGATGCCCATGTCGCGCCCGACGCGGGTGAAGGCGTCGACGGCGGCGTCGACCTGTTCGGTGCTATGGGCGGCGCTCATCTGCGTTCGGATTCGCGCCTGTCCGCGCGGCACGACCGGAAACGAGAACCCGATCACGTAGATGCCCTCTTCCAGCAACGCGTCGGCGAACGCAGCGGCCTTGGCGGCATCGCCGATCATCACCGGGATGATGGGGTGGTCCGCGCCGGCCAGGGTGAAGCCCGCCTCGGTCATGAGCTGCCTGAAGCGAGCGGTGTTTCGCCACAGCGCGGCGCGCAGTTCGTCGCCGGCGGCGAGCATGTCGAGCATGCGCAGGCTGGCGCCGACGATGCCCGGCGCCACCGAGTTCGAGAACAGGTAGGGACGCGAGCGCTGGCGCAGCCATTCGACCACCTCGCCGCGCGCCGCCGTGAATCCCCCGGAAGCGCCGCCCATGGCCTTGCCGAGCGTACCGGTGATGATGTCCACGCGATCCATGACCCCATGGTGCTCGTGGGTGCCGCGGCCGTTCACTCCCATGAATCCCACCGCGTGGGAGTCGTCCACCATGACCATGGCGTCGTATCGTTCGGCAAGGTCGCAGATGGCCGGCAGGTTGGCGATCACGCCGTCCATGGAGAACACGCCGTCGGTGGCGACAAGTCGGAACCGCGCGTCGCTCGACTCTTTCAGCCGCTGTTCGAGCTCGGTCATGTCGTTGTTGGCGTAGCGGTAGCGTTTCGCCTTGCACAGGCGCACGCCGTCGATGATGGAGGCGTGGTTGAGCGCATCGGAGATGATCGCGTCCTGCTCACCGAGCAATGTCTCGAACAATCCCGCGTTGGCGTCGAAGCAGGACGAATAGAGGATGGCGTCCTCGGTGCCGAGAAATGCCGCCAGCCGTTTCTCGAGCGCTTTATGAATGTCCTGGGTGCCGCAGATGAAACGCACCGAGGCCATGCCGAAGCCGTGGTCGCGCATGGCGGCGCAGGCGGCCTCGATGAGATCGGCATGATTGGCCAGTCCCAGGTAGTTGTTGGCGCAGAAGTTGAGCACCGCGCCGGCCTCGCGGGTGAGGATCTCGCCTTGCTGCGGCGAGGTGATGACGCGCTCGGCCTTGTAGAGTCCGTCGGCGCGCACCTTTGCCAGATTTTCTTCCAGGTGCTTTTGAAAGGCTTCGGTCATGTCGGGTTACCGTGAAATATGGATTGCGCGGCCGCGCCGCTCAGCGGAGTTGCGCGGCCTGCCCGGCGCCCGGCCGGAGTGAATCGACGAATGCGCGAATGCGCCGACAGCCCTCCGCGAGCCGCTCGTCGGCGCCGGCAAAGGCAATGCGTACATAGCCTTCCCCGGCGACACCGAAGGCGGCCGCGTCGAGCACCGAGACGCCCTGCTCTTCGAACAGTCGCGCCGCGAACTCGCCGCCGGCCAGGCCGGTGGCGGAGACGTCGAGCAGCATGAACATGCCCGCGTCCGGACGAACGCAGCCGATGCCGCGACAGTCGGCGAGCTGCGACATGGCCAGGTCGCGGCGGCGCCGGTAGGCTTCGCGCATGGCGTCGACCTCGCCGTCGCATTCGCGCAAGGCGGCGATCGCCGCCGCCTGGATGAAACCCGGCATGCCGTACAGCATGGCCAGCATCAGGTTCTCCAGGTGCGCGGCCATCTCCGCCGGCACCACCATCCAGCCGAGCCGCCAACCGGTCATGGCATGGGACTTGGACAGGCTGGACACGGTAACCAGTCGCTCGCGCGAGCGCTCCAGCGAAGCGAAGTGCACGAACGGGGCGTCGAACACCTGTTCGGCGTAGACCTCGTCGGCGACGATCCAGGCCCCGTGCCGCGCGGCGAGATCGACCACGAAGTTCATCTCGTCCTCGTGCAGCACCGTCCCGGTGGGATTGTTGGGATTGGCGAGGAAAATCGCCCGGGTGCGGTCGTTGACGGCGGCGTCGAGGCGCTCGAGGTCGATTCGAAAGCGCCGCGTCGAGTCGAGCGGCACTGTGACCAGGGTCGCGCCGCTGGCGCGGATGGTGGCCTCGTAGGTGGTATAGACCGGGTCGGTGGTGATGATCTCGTCGCCGGGATTGCCCAGGCACATGGAAGCGCAGAACAGGCCCGCCTGGGCGCCCGGCACCACCACCACGTTGCCGGCATCCACGTCCTGGCCGGTTCGCGCGCGATGACGCGCCGCGATCAGCTCGCGCAGGGCCTGGCGACCGCGCATGTCGGTGTAGTGGGTGTCGCCGGCGCGAAGTGCCGCATGCGCCGCCTCGGCCACGGTGGCGGGGGTATCGAACTCGGGGTCGCCCACGCTCATGACGATCACGTCCTCGCCGCGCGAACGCGCGGCCAGCGCCCGGCCGTGGATGCCCCAGGCGCCGGCGCCGCGGCCGCCGAGACGACGAACGAACTGCGAGTATCGCTGCTGACTCACCGGACGGTTTACACCATGACAAAGCGGTTTCGGGATGGCGCCGCGCGGCCGTGGCGGCGACGGACGCGGCCACGACGGCTGCAACGCACGGTGAACCGGGTTTACCATCCCGCGTACGCGCAGCAACGCTATAACCGACGATGATACCGTATTGTCCACCATCAACTCCCGCGTTCCGAAGCCCCGCAACGGCGCGCGCCGGGGGCCGCCCATGAGTCGCCGCGAATCCGATTTCGATCTCGCGGACTACGACCACCGGGGGGAACTGAAGACCCCGGCCCTGCTGGTCCTGGCGCTCGCGTTCCTGGGCCGCTACCCGCTGATCCTGGCGCTCGAGGGATTGAGCGCCTACGTGCTCGGGCGCCGGGGCATCCGCTTCGACGGCCTCGCCGTCCCGCCGCTGGACGCGCTGCTTTCGAGCCTGCCGGCGCTGGTCGTCCTCGCGGTCGTCCTGCTGCGCGAGAAGCTCGCGGCGAAACGCTGGGCAAAGGTCCTGCACCGGTACGGACTGGCCATCGCTCTCGCCACGTGCGCGGTGCAGGCGGCACTGCTAGCACGCGTGCTGTGGTTGCACGGCGATGCCGCGCTCAATCGCGTGGTGATCGAGGGATTGCCAATCGTCTACTGCGCCGCCTACCTCGTCCGCTCGCGCAAGGCGAGATCCTACCTGCGCGCGCGGAGCAACGCCGAGGCGTCGGACGACAGGCGCTGATACCCGTCGTCGTTCGCGCGACGCCGACGGGAATGCCGTGACAACCGCTCAGTGCAGCTTGATGCGCGGATGTACGGCGCGGCGGAAGACGTTGGCGACGGTCAGGAAGGCGACGCGGGGCATGCCGAACAGCGCCACCTGGTGAAGCTTGTACAACGACAGGTAGTGCAACGAGAACGGACATCCGACCATGCCTAGCAAATCTCCTGACTTCGACCTGCCCGACTTCGACCACCGCGAGGAGCTGAAAACGCCGAAGCTGCTGATCGTGGTGCTGGCCTTTCTCAGTCGCTACCCGGTGATGCTCGCGCTGGGGGGCTGAGCACGTTCATGCTGGGCCGACGAGGTGTCAAATTCGAGGGTCTGGGGTTCCCGCCGCTGGACGCGCTCGCCGTCAGCGTGCCGACACTGGTGCTGCTGGCCGTGGTATTGATACGCGACAAATTGGAGGAAAAGGGCTGGGCACGTGCCTTTCTGCAGCATGGCCAGTCCATCGCCACCTGCGTACTCCAGCTCGCGGTCCTCGGCCGGATGCTGTGGATGGAAGACGAGGACGGGCTCAACCGGGTGGTGATCGAAGCATTGCTGGTCGCCTGTACCGCCGCCTACCTGCTGCGCTCGCGCAAAGCCGCCTACTTCCTTCGGCTGCGCGGCACCGGTAAGTAGGACGATCCCGGCAACGCGTTAGGCGCAGGCCACCGGAGGCGGGCGTGGGCATTTCACGCTCGCGCTGCGGGGATTGCCCGATCCGGACATCGACATGTTGATAATCGGCGACGACGGTCAGGATCTTGAGCGGACGACCATCTTCGGTCTGGTCATACATGAGATCATAGCTCCAGACGTGGTTCGGATACATCGCGCGGTGCACCCACTGTGTCGTCATGCCCAAACGGCGCCGTTTTCGACGCTTTCTCGGCACCTGTAGCCCTTCGCGACGGCGAATGAGGCGCACCCGCTCGCGGCTGATCGATACGCCCTCGCGGCGCAACAACGCGTGAATCTTTCGGTAACCCCAGTAGGGGTGTTCCCGCGACAACGCCACGGTGCGTTGAAAGCCTGCATCCGTCGTCTCTTCCCTGGGGACGTAACGGTAGCTCGAGCGGTTCATCTGCATCGCCTGACAGGCCCGACGTTCGCTGATTTCGTAGTGTTCCTTCAAATACGAAACACAGCGTCGGCGCTCTGCCAGGCTCACCACTTTTGGCTGTTAACGTCCCTCGGCATGCGGATATCCAAGGCCCGTTCGGCGACCATCTTCTTAAACTCCGCTATCGCGGGGCAGACCACCGCTTAACGTGTACTGCTGACCACAGTTGAAAACGGGGGGATTACGGGGCGTTGCGCTACACCCGGATGAGCCAACTAAGCTCCTGATTTTCCGTTCCAACCCTGCCTACGGCATGCACCACACTCGGTATCGCTTACCGGCCGTTGACGGTCGTCTAGTGCCTTGTGCCCGCTCAATGAGACGTTGTCGAACAACATTGACATACCGGTATACCAGATGGCATGCTGCATCGCAGGCTACCGATTCCTTACAAGTTTTCCAACGGATCGACGGGAGCCAAAAAACGTCGGATTTCGTTTTTACAGCTCAAAATTGCAATAGTGAGGATAAATACAATGGGAAGAACAACAAAAGGGAAATCGCGGATTGTGTCCACGATTAGATATTCAGTTTTGATAGGAAGTCTTGCAATTACCTCTATTCCGCTAGCGAACGCGGCTGACAGCTTCTTTACTCTCACTTTGCTTGTAGGTAAAGGAAACAGCGTAGTCGAAAAAGTCGGACAGGTATTGGCGCAAGACCTAGAAAAAATTGGCATTGGTGTGGACCTGCAATACGTAGAGTTCGCATCGATCAGTCCACGCTACAAATTGACATCTCAGACCGGTAAGACATTCAAGGATGGCGGATTTGACTTTTATCTCACGGATTCATCGCTCAATGCATTTCCTGACCCAAGTGGAATCTATCGACGGTATGCCAGTGACCAGTTCTACCCCGACGGCAACAATCGCGTGCGTTTCGTCAACGATACTTTTGACAAACTGATCTATGAGTCACTGAATACGCCCGATGATATCCCTCGTTGGGAATTGGCAAAGAAGGCTATACGCGTATTGCGTGAAGAGTTGTCCTCAATCCCCTTGTATAGGGCCGCCGCGGTAAATATCGTACGTAATGATATCGTTTTCCCGGAAGACAAAAGCTATTTCGGTTGGCAAAGTTACGCAGCACGGTGGGCAGAACGCGACGTGTCTGGCAAGTCGAAAGAAGACATGACACCACGCGAACGAACGCTTGTCATAGCGACCCGCGGATCCGGATTGGAAGCGTTTCTTCCCGGTTACCATGATAACGACGATACTGAACGCGCATTAAATTTTGTCGCTTTCGACGCTTTGGTTACGCCTAAAGTTGGCTCATTCTCCGTAGGCGACGCGGGAGAAAAAGGACCAAGGCCCGCACTCGCCGATAGCTGGGAGGTAACGAACGGCGGGAAAACCTGGACGTTCCATTTGAACAAGGACGCCGCCTGGCATGACGGAGTAAAATTTACAGCCGACGATGTCATGTTTACATTGGATCTAATATTGGACCCGGAAGCGGGCTACGGTTCAGCGAAATTTATCAAGACTAATGGTATTACATGGAAGAAAATTGATGACAACACGGTTCAAATCAATTCCGAGAAATTTAATCCGTTGTTCGTGTCGGAATTGTTGACCATCCCCGTAGTGCCAAAGCATACGCTGGAAAAATTGGAACCATCGAAAATAAAGACTTCTATCTATAACACGACTGAAATCGTTGGAACCGGACCGTTCATCCTCGATGAATACAAGGCTAACGAGCATATAAGATACAAGGCAAACGAGAATTACTACGGCGGACGACCTTTCTTTGATTATGTTGTGTTCAAGGTCATTCCAACGAAAACCGCTGCCTGGTATGCGATCAAGGCTGGCGAAGTGGATATCACTGGAAGCTATGGCTTCAATCGCGAGCTTCCGGAAGTTAACGAAGATCCAAACATGTCAGCCGTATTTCAGCCCGATATCGCCGCCGAGTTAATTCGTATCAACCATGACCACCCTCAATTGAAGAAGAAGAATGTGCGTTGGGCGATCAGCTATGCTTCAAATCGGCAAGTCATGGTGGATGTGATTAACGCCGGTTTAGCCAAGGTCGCCAATCAACACGTGGCTAGCTGGAGTCCCGCCTACTCGGACGAACTGCCGGATCTGCAGTACGATCTTGAGGAAGCAAAGCGACGAATGGTTGCAGCGGGTTTCGACTACGACACGATAAGCATTGACGGACCTAAATAGTTGAAACGAATGAAAGTGGCGTAGTGAGTATACTGCGCCACTTTCCATCTTGTACTTCTTCATCCAACAGCTCGAACACTCATCAGCATTCGTCGTTTCAATGAGTGCAGATGGAAAACAGGATATGCCAGATACATGAGCACGAAGGCACATCATTCGGAACGTGATCGCGCCGCTCTTTTTGACGACATTTATCTGAAAATAATGGGTCGAGACGCATTCGTGCCCATTAAAAATGAACGCCTGAATCTGAATATCCGATCAGCGATTCTTTCTCAGCGTGATTCATTCATTGCTGCAGATACCGACGAAAAATTATTTTATGCACTTCTGCGCCTGAACAATTGCCGGAAAGACGTGCATGTAAAACTGGGTCTTGTAGCGGGTGGAATACATCCGAAACGTATTGAATTAACAGATCTACCGGTCCGATCCGACCGTCTTCCCATAAAGCAAGCCCCGATACGATTCGCGGTTGACTATGAAAAACCGGATGATTATTTTTTCTTTGTTAGTGACTTTTCCAAAGATATTCGGAAGTTCACTAATAATGTTCCTACGCCAGGAGACCGATTAATTGCGGTCAACGGTTTTCCGATACTGGATTATTTTTACATGACTGAACCATATCAGAGATGGTCTACGGTAGACGGTTTGTGGTGGATTCAGTCTGAGTCACTTAGCAGGCGCAGTTATGAATTCTCTCCCAATATTTATAATTCTGACGTTAAGTATCGATTACGACGTACGGATGGTGAAATATTCGATATAACGCTACCTTATATAGACGATCCATCGTCAATCGAATGGAAAGGCTTCTGGCCGGTACAAGGACAGGATCGCTATCCTGGCTTCGAAAAGCGTATTTCGCGAAAATGCTTCGATGTATATCTTCCGGATAGTAAATATAGAGTTATCCTTCTGGATTGGAATGCATTTGATGAGAAAATAATAATTCAGGATATCGACTATTTGCTTACATGGGCTAGCGAAAATAACTTTCTCGATTGCGGTGTAATATTTGACGGAACGCGGGCTTCAGGGGGTAGCTATGGGCCGTACGTAGTACAAGCGATTTCGCCGAGACCATTCAAGACGACGTTTGGAAACCTGCGGATCAGCGACATTATCGAACCTTTTATTGAACGCATCAAGGATGGGCGCGAGAACGGAGCTTCGCTTGATGATATTGATGGCGGTGTCTGGATGGACGATGGCAGTTGGCTTTGGGATTGGCTAATCAACGATGTTCGAGACGCAGTAGCTCGCAAAAAGGATTACAGCGATAACGTACCATTCAAATCGACCCATCTTCCTAAAGACTCAGATGGAATGCTTTATCCTCACAAGCGGCATTTCGAAGGCAAACTCGCATGTCTTTTCGGCCCGCATGGAGGTTCGCACCTGGATCAGTTCGCAAGTATTGTTATTGACAATAACCTTGGCTATACCGTGGGCATGCGTACCGCCGGGTACAGTAATACCTGGGAGTGGCAGGAATTGGTTTGCTTCCCGACAACCGGTAAACCCGTTGCCAATATGATGTGGTCGATGGGACATACCATCCGACCAAATGGTGAGCTACTGGAAGGTAATCCGCCCGATCTTGACGAGATAATTCCTCAAACCAGAGACAATTATCGAGAATACTATGACATTTTATTAGCAAAAGCGATGGCTTATGTCACACATTAAAGGATGGGCGCATAATGTCGCTTCTCGATGTTAACAATTTGACGGTCAAATTCGACACACCCGAAGGCATCGCGTGCCCGGTTGACAACATCAGTTTCACGATCGAGGAAAACCAGGTTGTTTGTATCGTTGGAGAAAGTGGCTGTGGAAAATCAATAACAGCCAGAAGCCTTCTTCGCATTGTTCCCACGCCACCTGGGCGTATTGCGCGCGGTGAGATTAAGTTTAGTAGCCAACATGGACCTGTTGATATAGCGCAGTTGGATTCGAACGGCGAGACGATGCGTTCGATTCGTGGTAACGAAATTGCCATGATATTCCAGGAGCCGATGACATCTCTCAACCCCGCCTACACGATCGGCAATCAGATTAGCGAATCGATCATATTGCACCAAAAGGCTAGTCGGCGCGAGGCTTGGAAGAAATCAATCGAAATGCTCGAACTCGTCGGTATACCGTCGCCTGCGCAACGAGTGCATGAATACCCTCATCAGTTCTCAGGCGGTATGCGCCAAAGGGTCATGATCGCCATTGCGCTATCATGTCGTCCGGCTCTTTTGATCGCAGATGAGCCCACAACAGCACTCGACGTCACCGTTCAAGCGCAAGTTCTGGATTTGCTGAGCAAGTTGAGGCAGGAAAATCGAATGTCAGTGTTGTTTATTACACATGATCTCGGTGTTGTTGCCCAGATTGCGGACGTTATTCTTGTCATGTACCTCGGAAAGATAGTCGAGAAAGGAACGTCGGAAGATATATTCTTTAAAGCTCGACACCCTTACACGCGTGGCCTATTGGATGCCATACCGTCCCTTTCGGCAACTCAACGAAAACGTCTCGTTCCAATTGAAGGGTCAGTCCCGAGTAGTATCGATCTACCGCCGGGTTGCGGATTTGCATCTCGTTGCCATTTAGCCACGAGTCGCTGTTTTGAAGAAACGCCAGAGATGACGTCAGTAAGCTTTACGCATGAAGCCAGTTGCTGGAATATGCCGGCACGAGAATCGGGCGATTCCGTGCGGCCAGAACGAAATGCGGATTCATGATGGAAAATAGTTCCAATACTGATGACTTCATACTTCGGGTTAATAATTTAAAAAAATATTTTCCGGTGCGTCGTGGAATTCTGCAACGAGTCATCAATCATGTGCGCGCCGTCGATGGCGTTAGTTTTGATATAAAACGTCGAGAAACGTTGAGCCTAGTCGGCGAAAGTGGAAGCGGTAAATCGACGGTTGGGCGCTTGTTGGCGCGCCTGGATGACTCGACCGAAGGTTCAATAGTTTTCAATCCCGGAGTAAACGATGTTCCCGGCTACTCCGTGGGTGGTTCGGATATAACACACTCGGATCCATCAACGACCAAGGCGCTGCGCCGGAAAATACAGCTCATATTTCAAGATCCTTACTCATCTTTGAATCCGCGAATGAAAACCGCGGAAATAATCGGTGAACCGTTGTTCGTCAATGGTATAGCGCGCGGCAGGGTTCTATATGACAAGGTCAGAGAATATATGTCGAGCGTCGGTCTTCGCGAAGACCAGATGTTTAACTATCCTCACGAATTCTCAGGCGGACAGCGACAACGGATTGGCATTGCTCGTGCTTTGATAATCGAGCCGGAATTGATAGTCGCTGATGAACCCGTGTCAGCACTAGACAGTTCCGTGCAAGCGCAAGTATTGAACCTGCTTCAGGACTTGCAGAAACAGTACGGACTCAGTTTCCTGTTCATTAGTCACGATCTTTCCGTTGTAAAACACATCAGTGACCGGATCGCGGTTATGTACCTGGGGCGGATCGTGGAGATAGCGGAAACGGATGAACTTTTTACGAATCCCAAGCATCCCTATACAGAAGCCTTGATATCCGTTGCACCCGTTCCGAACCCAAATATAAGAGGTAAACCCGTCATTCTACAGGGTGATGTCCCAAGCCCAATAGATCCGCCGGGTGGCTGTGCATTTCATCCTCGATGCAGATATGCGGCTGAAAAATGTAAAACCGAGACGCCCGAACTTCAAGGTGAAAATGGACACCAGGTGGCCTGTCATTTTTCCGAAGAGCTTCACCTACAGGCGTTGGAAGGCTTCCATACATGATCAGTTATCTAATTCGACGACTAGCATTGGCTGTCCCAACATTTATCGGGATCACCATTATCGTGTTCGGCTTAATGCATATGGCGCCCGGGAATATCGTCGACTTCTATATGGCGGCGAACTCCGAAGCGATTGTCGATGCAGAAAGGATTCGTCAACTCGAAGAAGAGATTGGTGTAAACAAACCGATATATGTTCAGTATGCCAAATGGCTTGGGCGCGTTCTGGTGCTCGACCTGGGTGTTTCATTTGAGACGCATCGTGCCATCTCGACCGAGTTGTACGACCGCTTGGGCGCAACTGTTTCGTTGTTCTTCTTTGGACACATAATCGGCTGGCCGCTATCGATCGCGATCGGTGTTCTATCTGCGATGAAGCCAAATTCGTGGATAGACCATTTGGGAAGGTCTGTAGCGCTGATTGGCTTGTCAATGCCCGCTTTCTGGATCGGTGCGATGCTCATACTTGTCTTTTCCGTGGAACTGGGAATGTTTCCTTCCGGCGGATCAGTTAGCTCGAGTATGTCGGATTCGTCGACACTGGGATACCTCCTCGACAAAGGCTGGCATCTCGTGCTCCCGGCGATAACCGTCACGGTACGAACGATGGCAATCACGATGCGTGTCGCAAGAGCCGAGTTGTTAGAAGTACTACGGAAGGACTACATTGTCACTGCGAGATCTAAAGGCTTAACGGAGACGGTTGTCCTGGTTAAACACGCATTGCGCAACTCTCTGATATCCGTGATCACCCTTATTGCACTGAGTATGGGCAGCATCCTTTCTGGAGCCATTATGACGGAAACCATCTTCAGTTGGCCGGGGGTGGGACGTTATTTGGTTCATGCTGTGAACGTGCGTGATTATCCTGTCGTGATGGCCATTACGCTTTTGGTATCTATTATTGTGATTTTCTCAAACTTGTTAGCCGATATTTGTTATACCTGGCTTAACCCTCGTATTCGATATAATTAAGCTTCTGGCTATAAGACAATGGCAACAGTTAAGCATCGGAGCGTTTGGAAGAGATTGTTCAGCAACCGAATGTCGTTGTTCGGTTTCTATTTAACTTTGGGAATTGTTCTTGTTGGTGTATTTGCGCCGATAATCGCAACCCACGACCCGAACAACATGATGTTTGATTCGGTATTGGAGAATCCATCATTTGAATACTGGTTCGGTACAGATTCCCTTGGCAGAGATGTTTTTAGTCGAATTGTCTGGGGGGCAAGGACTTCGCTTTATGTGGGGATCGTTGCGACAGGCGTTGCAGCGATAATTGGTGTTACTTTTGGTTGTCTGGCCGGTTACTTCGAGCGAAGTTTCGGACCCGTCTTTATGCGTCTTGCGGACATTCAGCTCTCAATCCCCAATCTGGTACTCCTGATCGTTGCAGCGGCGGTAATCGGTAATAGAAGCCTGGAGATTATCGCGCTGATCATCGGAATTACAATGTGGCCGAGTATGGGGCGCGTTGCACGAAGTAAAGTACTGGACCTGAAGACGCAGGATTTCATAGATGCGGCGAGGATGTCTGGGGCAAGTCATCTGCGGATCATTAGCCGACACATACTGCCAAATGGACTCGGACCGATCATTGTTATTGCCACCCTGGATATCGGGGCGGCGATCGTCGCCGAAGCAGGATTAAGTTTTCTCGGGCTTGGAGACCCACGAGCTATCTCTTGGGGACAGATGGTTACCAAAGGGATAGAGGACATGACGTACGCGCCGTGGAGCGTCGTGTTCCCAGGCATGGGGATATTTCTTACCGTCTGGGGGTTGAACATTTTCGGTGATGCGCTGAGAGATGCCCTAGATGTCGAAATGTGATGGTTAGAGTGTAATTCGATTCACAACCACCGGTTAGTAAAAAATCGTGAATTCTGGTTATGAGTTTGAAAGAGATCGCGCGTACAAGTTGATCCTCGACAAGATTATGACGGGTGAGCTTGAAACGAATACTGCGTTATCGGAACGCAAGCTCGCAGACACCCTGATGATGGGGCGTACACCAATCAGGGAAGCTTTACGAAATCTCGTTAGGGAGGAAGTCCTCGAGGTCATACCGGCTCGAGGCACGTTCGTACGCAAATTGACACAGACTGATATCCGTGAAATTTACGAAATACGAACAGCAATTGAAGGGATGGCCGCCAGGTTGGCGGCAAAACATGGTGATCTATCGGAACTTAACGATATCTGTAGAAAGTTTGAAGAAATTATTATTGAGCCCAAGAAACATCATGTTAGAGAAATATACGATCTTGGTGCGAATTTTCATTTAGCTGTTTTTCGCGCGGCGCAAAACAATAATCTTTATAGAATCTATCAACCATTACGATTACGGTTTCGCATAGCTTTTGGGCTGCCCAGCAGGTACGACCATGAGCGTGTTTACACGTCTACTAGAGAGCATCTTGAAATATTTAGCGCGATCGCCGCGCGTGACGGTGATAAGGCACATGATCTAATAGTCAAGCATTTGGAAAAGGGACTGGACGCACGTGTGCGAATATTTGACAAGCTACAGAAGAAGAATGAACAGAGTATAGCGGGTAACCAAAATTTATGAGATTTCGAAACAGGAGCAATTAGTAGTTGAAAACGAATATAAATAAAGAAGAAAAATTCAGCTATTTTCGTGAAGGGTTTCCTGCTTTAAAGGAAAAAATCTATTTGTCAATATGCGACAAAATGATTCTTCATGACGAAGTAAGAAATGCCGTCGATTTGTTTTTGGATCGACTTGCATCTTCTTCGGTATTGCGAATTGAACATGAAGAGCTAGTGATAGAAGCGCGCGAGAAGTTCGCGACAATGATGAATGTATCGCTATCCACTATTGCCACTGTCAAGAATGTCTCTGATGGCATAAATAGCATTGCCTGGGCAATGCAGTGGAAGCGAGGTGATAATATAGTAGTATCGATTGACGCTGAACATCCTAATAACATTTATCCATGGCTGAGGATGAAGCGGCGAGGTGTTGAGATACGGTCAATCGAGACGTTGTCGGACGGCTCGATTGATGTCGGTCGTATGATTGAATCAATTGATAGAAACACGCGAATAATGGCGTGTGCGTCTGTTTCCTTTGCGCCAGGTCACCGTACGGACACAGAGACTTTAGGCGAGGCATGCCGTGCTCACGATATATTGTTCGTAGTTGATGGGGTTCAGTCGGCGGGCATATTGCATCACGATCTATCTGCTGAGCCTATCGATGTTTTTGCGACGTCTACATCGAAGGGATTATTAGGTATTTATGGCTATGGATTTCTTTATGTATCCGAAAAATGGCTAGATCGACTAGAACCTGCCTACCTTTCGCGTTCCTCCGTATTTCATGACAATAATGATCATTCGGCCATGGGAGCTGTTGAGTACAAACTACAACCGGATAGCAGACGGTTTGAAGTGGGAAGTTATAACTTGGCAGGCGCCTATGCTGCGGCAAGCTCCCTGGGACTGCTATTGGAACTTGATACGTGCGAAATAGAAAATCATGTGCTGCCTTTAGCGACGACGTTACATGACGGGCTTTCCTCGGCAGGATTGTCGTGCGCGGTTCCGAGGTCTGGGCGTTTGCAGTCGCATATTGTTACGGCCGGCGAACTGGATGCAGGCGGTCATGGATTTTCGAATGACCCCAAGATCGAGTTTATTTCTCGAAAACTGCAGGAAACAAACATTGTACATACGATTCGTAGAGGCCAACTAAGATTCGCTATTCACGCGTTTAATACGACGGAAGATATTGGTGTTGTTGTTGATACCGTTCGACAAGCGGTATGCGATATAAGATAGTAGCGACAAATATCTTTCGCGCTTTGGTTCGACGACACGTACAGGTCCAGATATTTCTCGACGGTCGGGTTTACAAGCTCAATGTTTACCCGATAGTCGGGATCTCCGGCGCCTGATCAGTCGGCGTTTTCTTCGGTTAGATTTTTCTCCTTCGGGACGATGGATGGAAGACGTTTACGGCGGGTCGCGTCGCGCAAGGCCTGGACGGGCATCCCCCCATTGAGTCGGTAGTCCTCCAATCATGAACGGGCAAACATGACTCTCGGAGGCAAGACGGTCAACATGATACCGGCGACTACCGCGTAACCTCTACTGCTGAGCACGGTTGAAAATGGGGGCGGGATTACACATGCGGCACGACGCTTCAGTGCAGCTTGATGCGCGGATGTACGGCGCGGCGGAAGACGTTGGCGACGGTCAGGAAGGCGACGCGGGGCATGCCGAACAGCGCCACCTGGTGCAGCTTGTACAGCGACAGGTAGAACATCCGCGCGATGGCGCCCTCCACGTTGACCTTGCCGAGCAGGTTGCCCATGAGGCTGCCCACCGTGCTGTACTTGCCGAGCGACACCAACGAGCCGTAGTCGCTGTAGACGAAGCGCCGCGGCGGCTCGCCCTTTACCCGGCCGATAACGCTGCGCGCCACGCAGGAAGCCTGCTGGTGGGCGGCCTGGGCGCGCGGCGGCACGTTGCCGTCGTGGCCCGGCCACGCGCACGCCGCGCAGTCCCCGACGGCGAATATGCTTTCGTCGCGCGTGGTCTGCAGCGTCTCGGTAACCACCAGCTGGTCGAGGCGGTTGGTCTCCAGGCCGTCCAACGCCGCCAGGAACGCGGGCGCCCTGATGCCCGCGGCCCACACGCGGATGCCCGCCGGGACATGGGCGCCGCTGCGGGTGTGGATGCCGGTTTCGTCCACCGACGTCACCTGCTCGCCGGTCATGACGCGCACGCCGAGTCGCTCGAGCTCGAGGACGGTGGCGTCGGAAAGGCGTTCGGGCAGTGCCGGCAGGATGCGCGGCGAGGCCTCCACCAGCGTGATGCGGATGTCGCGCTCCGGCACCACCTCGTGCAGGCCGTACGCCGAAAGCGCACGGGTAATGGCGTAAAGCTGCGCGGCCAGCTCCACGCCGGTGGCGCCGCCGCCGACGATGGCGACGTGCAGTTGCGTTTCCCGGTCCGGACCGCCGCGGCCATGGGCCCTGAGATAGGTGTCGAGCAGTCGTTCCTGGAAGCGCTCGGCCTGCTCGGTGGTGTCGAGGAACAGGCAGTGCTCCTTGACGCCCGGCACGCCGAAGTCGTTGCTGACGCTGCCCACGGCGATGACCAGCGTGTCGTAGCCGAGTCGGCGTCCCGGAATCAGCTCGGTACCGTCCTCGTCCACGGTGGCGGCGATGGTGATCTCGCGCGCGGCGCGGTCGAGACCGCTCATGCGGCCGAGGCGAAAGCGAAAGCCGTTGTTGTGGGCCTGGGCGAGGTACTCGATCTCGTCCTCGTGAACGTCCAGCGTACCGGCCGCCACCTCGTGCAGCAGCGGCTTCCACATGTGCGTCCACGCGCAGTCCACCAGGGTGACCTCGGCGCGCTTCCTGCGCCCCAGCTTCTTGCCCAGGCGCGTGGCGAGCTCCAGGCCCCCGGCGCCGCCGCCGACGACCACGACGCGATGCAGCCCGTTGGAACCGGACACGTCGCTATCGTCCTCGTCGCGGGTGGCGGCGCGGCCGCGCGGCGGCTTCAGTACATGTGCTGGCCGCCATTGATGGATATGGTCGAGCCGGTGATGAAGCTGGCCTGCTCGTCGACCAGGTACATCACCGCGTGGGCGATGTCCTCGGCACGGCCGAGTCGCCCCACCGGGATGGTGGCGATGATCTTCTCCAGCACGTTTTCCGGCACCGCGCGCACCATGTCGGTTTCCACGTATCCCGGCGCCACCGCGTTCACGGTGATGCCCTTGGCCGCGTTCTCCTTGGCCAGTGCCTTGGTGAAACCGTGGATGCCGGACTTGGCGGCGGCGTAGTTCACCTGTCCGTACTGACCGGCCTGGCCGTTCACCGAACCGATGTTGACGATGCGACCGTAGCCGCGCGAGCGCATCCCGTCGATCACCGCGCGGGACATGTTGAAGCACGACGACAGGTTGGTCTGGATGACCGCGTTCCACTGCTCGAAGTTCATCTTGTGCATGGTGCCGTCGCGGGTAATGCCCGCGTTGTTGACCAGGATGTCCACCGGCCCGAGTTCGTCGGCGATCTGCTTCACCGCCGCCTGGCAGGCGTCGAAGTCGGCGACATCGAACTTGAAGGTGGGAATGTCGGTGCGCTCGGTGAACTGCCTTGCCGCCTCGTCGTTACCGGCGTAGGTGGCGGCAACCTTGTGGCCGGCGTTTTTCAGCGCGATGGAAATGGCTTCGCCGATGCCCCGGGTGCCGCCGGTGACGATGGCGACGCGTTGGGTATTGCCCATAGTTAAACCTCCTCAGATCCTCTATCGATTGCTTTGTGGTTGGCCCGATGCCCGCCCGCTCAGCGTTCCACCGCCAGCGCCACGCCCTGGCCGCCGCCGATGCAAAGCGTTGCAAGGCCTTTTTTCGCGTCACGGCGCTTCATTTCATGCAGCAGCGTGACGAGAATACGACACCCCGAGGCGCCGATGGGATGACCCAGGGCAATTGCGCCGCCGTTGACGTTGACCTTGTCGGTGTCCCACTTCAGGTCGCAGGTCACTGACAACGACTGCGCCGCGAACGCCTCGTTCGACTCGATCAGGTCGAGGTCGTCCACCGACCAGCCGGCCTTCTCGAGGCACTTTTTCGAAGCGGGAATGGGACCCGTGCCCATGATGGCCGGATCGACGCCGGCGCTGGCATAGGACTTGACCCGCGCGATGGGTTCGAGGCCCAGGGCCTTCGCCTTCTCGGCGCTCATCACCAGCACCACCGCGGCGCCGTCGTTGATGCCCGAGGCATTGCCGGCGGTTACCGTGCCGTCCTTGCTGAAGGCCGGGCGGAGCCCGGCGAGGCCCTCGGCCGTGGTGCTACCGCGCGGGTGCTCGTCCTTCGCGAACACCACCGGGTCGCCCTTGCGCTGCGGGATGGAGACCGGAATGATCTCGTCGTCGAACTTGCCGGCGTCCTGGGCGGCCTTGGTCTTGGCCTGGGAGGCGGCGGCGAACTCGTCCTGGGCGGCGCGATCGAGCTGGTACTTGTTGGCGACGTTCTCGGCCGTGGTGCCCATGTGGTAGTTGTTGAACGCGTCCCACAGGCCGTCGACGATCATCGAGTCGATCATTTTCCAGTCGCCCATCTTCTGTCCGTTTCGCGACTTCGGCAGCACGTGGGGCGCGGCGCTCATGTTCTCCTGGCCGCCGGCGACGATGACCTCGGCGTCACCGCAGCGAATCGCCTGGGTGGCCAGCGACACTGCCTTCAGGCCGCTGCCGCAGACCTTGTTGATGGTCATCGACGGGACTTCCTGGGGCAGGCCGGCGGCGATGGCGGCCTGGCGCGCGGGGTTCTGGCCGGCGCCGGCGGTAAGCACCTGGCCCAGGATCACCTCGTCCACCTCGTCGGCCTTCACGCCGTTGCGCTCGAGTATGGCCTTGATGACGATGGCGCCCAGCTCGTGGGCCGGAATCCCGGCGAGGGATCCGCTGAAGGTGCCGATCGCGGTGCGCACCGCATCGACGATCACGACTTCGTTACTCATGTCTCGATACTCCCGTGGGTTCGGCGCCCGGGGACGCGGCCGTGGCCGACGCTCGGGCGACTTGAGTGGATGAAAAAGCGTTTCACGAAAATCTTGCGCGGCGACGGCGCCTTCAAAGGTCCACGCCGTCGGCTTGCAGGTCGGCGTGGTAGGACGATCGCACGAACGGACCGCTCGCCACGTGGACGAAGCCGAGATCCCTGCCGATCGTCTTGAACTCCTCGAACTCCGCGGGCGTCACGTAGCGTTCCACGGGCAGGTGGTGCTGGCTCGGTTGCAGGTACTGCCCGATGGTCAGCATGTCGCAGTCGTGGGCGCGCAGGTCGCGCATCACTTCCACGATCTCCTCGTTCGATTCGCCCAGGCCCACCATCAGGCCGGACTTGGTACGCACGTCGCCGTGGCGTGCCTTGAACCGGCGGATCAGGTTCAGCGACCAGGCGTAGTCCGAACCGGGCCGTGCCTGCCGGTATAGCCGCGGCACGGTCTCCAGGTTGTGATTGAACACGTCCGGCAGCGCTTCGCCGAGAATGTCCAGGGCGACATCCATGCGGCCGCGAAAATCCGGCACCAGGATCTCCACGCGAATGCCGTCATTGTGCTCGCGCACCGACTGGATGCAGTCGGCGAAGTGCCGCGCGCCGCCGTCGCGCAGGTCGTCGCGGTCGACCGAGGTGATCACCACGTACTTCAGGCCCATCGCCTTGACGGTCTCGGCCAGGTGCGCGGGTTCCTCCGCGTCGGGCGGCAGCGGGCGGCCGTGCGCCACGTCGCAGAACGGGCAGCGTCGAGTGCACACTTCGCCGAGGATCATGAAGGTGGCGGTGCCCTTGCCGAAGCACTCCGGCAGGTTCGGGCACGACGCCTCCTCGCAGACGGTGTTCAGGCGCGCGCCGCGCAGAAGCTGCTTGACGCGCTCGCTCTGGGATTCGGAGGGCAGCTTGATCTTCAGCCACGACGGCTTTTTCAGCTTCGTCGCCGGTTGCGCCACCTTGATCGGGATGCGCGCGAGCTTGTCCTCGCCGCGGAGCTTTTCTCCAGGCACCAGCCGCGGCCGGGCGACTCTCGCCGGGTTTTCAGTCATGTTCGATACTCTACTTGCGTTTGGGCATGTACAGGTCGGTAATCGTACCCTCGAATGCCTCCGCGGCCATGGCCACGGTTTCCGAAAGCGTCGGATGTGGATGGATTGTCAGGCCGATGTCGGCCGCGTCGCAACCCATCTCGATGGCCAGGGCGACTTCGGCGATCAGATCGCCGGCGTTCGGACCGACGATGCCCGCGCCGACCACGCGCCCGGTCTCCTCGTCGAAGATTACCTTTGTCAGGCCCTCGTCGCGACCCAGCGAAAGCGAACGCCCGCTCGCCGCCCAGGGAAAGACGCCCTTGCCGTACCGCATGCCTTCATGCTTGCATTCGGCCTCGGTCTTGCCGACCCACGCGACCTCGGGATCGGTATAGGCCACCGACGGGATCACCCGCGCATCGAAGGCCGACTCGTGCCCGGCGCACACTTCGGCGGCCACCTTGCCCTCGTGCACCGCCTTGTGGGCGAGCATGGGCTGGCCGACGATGTCGCCAATGGCGAAGATATTGGCCACGTTGGTGCGCAACTGGCGGTCGACCGGGATGAATCCGCGCTCGTCCACCGCCACCCCGGCCTTGTCGGCGTCGATCCGCTTGCCGTTGGGGCTGCGGCCGACCGCCACGAGGATGCGGTCGAAGACGGCGGGCGCGGGCGCCGATTCTCCCTCGAAGGTTACCTTCAGGCCCTTTTTTTGCGCCTCCACGGCGGTGACGCGGGTCTTGAGCAGTATGCCCTCGTAGCGTTTGCCGAGGCGCCGCGCCAGGGGTTTCACGACGTCGGCGTCGGCCCCGGCGATCAGCGAATCCAGCATCTCCACCACGGTAACCTTCGACCCCAGGGCGTGGTACACCGTGGCCATCTCCAGGCCGATGATGCCGCCGCCGACGACCAAAAGTCGCTTCGGCACGCCGTCCAGCGCCAGGGCGCCGGTTGAGTCGACGATGCGCGGATCATCCGGCATGAACGGCAGCTTCACCGGCGCCGAGCCGGCGGCGATGATGCACTTCTCGAAGGCGACCACGGTATTGTTGCCGTCGCCGCTGTCGACCTCGACGTGATGGGCGTCCAGGAAGCGGCCGTAGCCGGTCACCACCTGCACCTTGCGCTGCTTCGCCAGGCCGGCGAGGCCGCCCGTGAGGCGCTTGACCACGCCCTCCTTCCATTCGCGCAGCGCATCGATGTCGATCTCCGGCTTGCCGAAACGAACGCCGTGCGCGGCGAAGTCGGCGGATTCGTCGATGACCCTGGCGGCATGAAGCAATGCCTTGGACGGAATGCAGCCGACGTTGAGGCACACGCCGCCGAGGGTGTCGTAGCGCTCGATGAGCACGACCTTGCGACCGAGGTCGGCGGCGCGAAACGCCGCCGTGTAACCGCCCGGCCCCGAGCCCAGAACCACGACATCCGCGGTGATATCGGCGCCGCCGCCGTAGTCGGCGGCCGGGGCGGCGGCGGGCGGCGCGGACGCGCCGGCAACCCGCAGCGTGGCGATGCGATCGCCCATCGACACCTTGTCGCCCACCGACACGGTGACCGATTCGACGATACCGGCGGCCGGCGAGGGAACGTCCATGGAGGCCTTGTCGCTTTCCAGGGTGATCAGCGCATCGTCCGCCGCCACGGTGTCGCCGGGACTGACCAGCACCTCGATGACGTCGACGTTGCTGAAGTCGCCGATGTCGGGCACGGTGACATCCTGCACCGACGAGCCGCCGTAGCCGCCGCCGGCGTCGGACGGCGCAGCCGATGCGGCGGCGTTCTCGTGAACCACCGGCTGGGCCTCGCTGCCCGACACGGCGGCCGCGTCGGCCGCCTCGAGCAGCACGATGACGCTACCCTCGGACACCTTGTCGCCGACTGTCACCGCGAGCTCGCGCACGGTGCCGGACATCGGCGAGGGAATGTCCATCGAGGCCTTGTCGCTTTCCAGGGTGATCAGCGCATCGTCGACGTCGACGGCGTCGCCCGGCTTGACCAGCACTTCGATCACCTCGACGTCGCTGAAGTCGCCGATGTCGGGGACCTTGATCTCGTGGGTATTGCTCATGGATCGATTTCTCTGTGTCGTTCCCGTGGAATGGCCGGACCTGTCAGGTCAACAGGAGCCGTACGTCGGCCAGCAGGTCGGCCAGGTGTCGCGAGAAGCGCGCCGCCTCGGCGCCGTCGATGACGCGGTGGTCGTAGGACATCGAGATCGGCTGCATCAACCGCCAGACGATCTCGTCGGCCGGTCCCCTCGTGGGCTGTTCCTTCGAACGCGTCAGGCCGAGGATGGCCACCTCCGGCGCGTTGACGATGGGCGTGAACGCCGTGCCGCCGATGCCGCCGAGACTGGAGATGGTCATCGAGGCGCCGGTCATGTCGGCCGGCTTCAGCTTCTTCTCGCGCGCCTTGCCGCTCATGTCCATGAGGTCGGCTGAAAGCTCGAACAGGCCCTTCTTGTCGACGTCGCGCACCACCGGCACCACCAGCCCGTTCGGGGTGTCCACGGCGATGCCGAGATGAAAATACTTTTTCAGGATCAGGTTCTCGCCGCTCTCGTCCAGGGACGCGTTGAAGGTGGGAAATACCTTCAACGTCTCGGCCAGCGCCTTCATCACGAAGGCCAGCAGCGTCACGCGCACCCCGGCCTTCTCGGCGCGGGGCTTCAGCGACTTGCGGAAGGCTTCCAGCTCGGTGATGTCGGCCTCGTCGTGGTGGGTGACGTGGGGCACGTTGAGCCAGGCGCGCGACAGGTTGATCCCGGTAAGCCGCTTGATCTTGTTCAGCGGCATGATCTCGACGTCGCCGAACTTGCCGTAGTCCTGGGCCGGCACCGGCGGGATGCCGGTCGCCGTCGCGGCGGGCGCCGCCGGCGTGGTCGTCGCCGGCCGCGCGCCGCTCGAGAAGGCGTCGAGATCCTCGCGCGTGACGCGACCCTTGCGGCCGCTGCCGGTGACCCGGTTCAGGTCGATGCGCTTCTCGCGGGCGATGCGGCGCACCGAGGGACTGGCATGGACCCGGTCGAAAGACGGCAGAGCGGCGGCGGAACCCCGCTGCGGAACCGGTGCTGACGGTTCGGCCGGCTTCGCCTCGACCGGTGCCGGCGCTTCCCCAGCCGGCGCTTCCCCAGCCGGCGCTTCCCCAGCCGGCGCTTCCCCGGCCGGGGCAACCGCCGCAGCCGCCGGCCCGGCGGCCGTGGCGGCGGTTTCGAGCATCGCCACGAGATCGCCCTCGGAGACCTTGTCGCCGAGGTGGATTTTCACCTCGGTCACGGTGCCCGCCATCGGCGCCGGCACGTCCATGGAGGCCTTGTCGCTTTCCAGGGTGACCAGGGCGTCGTCTACTGCCACCACGTCGCCGGGCTTGACCAGCACCTCGATCACCTCGACGCCCGAGAAGTCGCCGATATCGGGCACGCGGATTTCTTGCACGCTCATGATTCGTTCTCCTCGCGGTCAGACGGTGGCGGGGTGGGGGGCATCGGCGTCGATGCCGTATTTCGCGATCGCCTCGGCGACGGTCTTGCGCGGCACGTCGCCGTCGTCGGCCAGCGCCTTGAGGGCGGCAACGACAATGTGGTGGCGGTCCACCTCGAAGAAGCGGCGCAGGTTCTCGCGGCTGTCCGAGCGGCCGAAGCCGTCGGTGCCGAGCACCGCGTAGCGGCGCGGCACGAAGGCGCGGATCTGCTCGGCAAAGGTACGCTTGTAGTCGGTCGCGGCGATGACCGGCCCCCGGGTCGGCGCCAGGCACCGTCCGACCCAACTCACCTTCGGCTCGCCTTCCGGGTGCAGGCGGTTGTAGCGCTCGCAATGCCAGCCGTCGCGCGCCAGCTCGTTGAAGCTGGTGGCGCTCCACACGTCCGCGGCGATGCCGAAGTCGTCGCGCAGCAGGTCGGCGGCGGCAATGGACTCGCGCAGGATGGTGCCGCTGCCGAGTAGCTGTACGCGCTTGGCATTTTTCTTGCCCTTACCCTCCGAGAGTCGGTACAGGCCCTTGAGAATACCCTCGGACGAACCCTCGGGCATGTCGGGGTGGGCGTAGTTCTCGTTCATCGTGGTGATGTAGTAGAACACGTTCTCCTGGTTTTCGAACATGCGCTTCATGCCGTCGTGCACGATGACCGCCAGCTCGTAGTGGAAGGTGGGATCGTAGGAGACGCAGTTGGGGATGAACTCTGCGAACAGCTGGCTGTGGCCGTCCTCGTGCTGCAGGCCCTCGCCGTTGAGCGTGGTGCGCCCGGCGGTGCCCCCGATCAGGAAGCCGCGCGCGGACAGGTCGCCGGCCGCCCAGGCGAGATCGCCGACACGCTGGAAGCCGAACATCGAGTAGAAGATGTAGAACGGTATCATGGACAGGCCGTAGTTGCTGTAGGCCGTGGCCGCGGCGATCCACGAACTCATGGCGCCTTCCTCGTTGATGCCTTCCTGCAGCATCTGGCCGGACCGCGACTCGCGGTAGGGCATGATCTCGCTGGCGTCCACCGGGCTGTAGAGCTGACCCTCGTGGGCGTAGATGCCCACCTGGCGGAACATGCCCTCCATGCCGAAGGTGCGCGCCTCGTCGGGGACGATGGGCACCAGGCGCGGTCCGATCTCCTTGTTGCGCGCGATGGCCACCAGGATGCGCACCAGCGCCATGGTGGTGGACATGGTGCGCTCGCCGGTGTTCTTGAGCACCTGGGAGAACATCGACAGGTCGGGGATGGCGAGCGCGTCGCCCCGCGTGCAGCGGCTCGGCAGGTAGCCGCCCAGCGCCTTGCGCCGCTGGTGCAGGTAGGCCATCTCCGGCGAATCCTCGGCGGGCTTGTAGAAACGCGCCTCGGCAATCTGCTCCGGCGTCACCGGGATCTCGAAGCGCTGGGCGAACTTCTCCAGCTGGTCGGCCGCCATCTTCTTCTGGGAGTGGGTGATGTTCTTGCCCTCGCCGGCCTCGCCCATGCCGTAGCCCTTGATGGTCTTCGCCAGGATCAGCGTGGGCTGGCCCTCGGTCTTCATGGCCGCGTCGTAGGCAGCATAGACCTTCTGCGCGTCGTGGCCGCCGCGCATCAGGCCGTAGTACAACTCGTCGTCGCTCATGTGCGCGACCATCTGCCTGAGCTCGGGATACTTGCCGAAGAAATTCTCCCGCAGGTAGGCGCCGCCGTTGGACTTGAAGGCCTGGTATTCGCCGTCCACGCATTCCTCCATGCGCTTTCGCAGCAGGCCGTTGGTATCCTGCGCCAGCAGCTTGTCCCACTGCGATCCCCACACCACCTTGATGACGTTCCACCCGGCGCCGCGGAAGTTGCCCTCCAGTTCCTGGATGATCTTGCCGTTGCCGCGAACCGGTCCGTCGAGGCGCTGCAGGTTGCAGTTGATGACGAAAATGAGGTTGTCGAGCTTCTCGCGCACCGCCATCGCGATGGCGCCCTGGGTTTCCGGCTCGTCGGTCTCGCCGTCGCCGATGAACGCCCAGACCTTGCGATCGGACCTGGGAATCAATCCACGGTTCTCCAGGTACTTCATGAAGCGCGCCTGGTAGATGGCCATGATCGGTCCGAGGCCCATCGACACGGTCGGAAACTGCCAGAAATCGGGCATCAGCCACGGATGCGGGTAGGACGACACGCCCTTGCCGCCGACCTCGCGGCGGTAGTTGGTCAGTTGCTCCTCGCCGAGACGCCCTTCCAGGAAGGCGCGCGAGTAGATGCCCGGCGAACTGTGGCCCTGGAAGAAGACGAGGTCGCCGCCGCATTCGGCGTCCGGTCCGCGCCAGAAATGATTGAACCCTGTTTCGTAGAGCGTCGCCGAGGACTGGAAGCTGGCGATGTGCCCGCCCGGCTCGCCGGGCCGGCGGTTGGCCGCCACGACCATGGCGACCGCGTTCCAGCGGATGGCCTGGTACAGCCGGGTCTCGAGCTCGACGTCGCCCGGGTAGGGAGGTTGCTTGGACGGGGGGATGGTGTTGACGTAGGCCGTGCGCGAGCAATTCGGCGGCTGCACGCCGGCGGCGACGGCCTTGTCGAGCGCGGCCTTGATCAGGAACCGGGCGCGTTCGGCACCCTCGCGCTCGACCACGACGTCGACGGCCTCCTGCCATTCGGCGGTCTCGTTCGGGTCGACGTCTTTATAGTGATCAATGATAGACATCCACATCACTCCTCGATTAGTGATAAAATGGTCCGACCATTATATGGACTGACTGTTTTCTTGTCAAAATCTCCTGCGCTACCTCTCCGGCGCGGTAATCCATGGATAAAATTTTTCAATGGGTTACATCGGCCGTCGCAGGCCCGGAAACGGGCGAAATTGGTCTGACAAGTCATCATTCGTATATAATTCCGTCAACTGCCGAAAACGAAAACGTCCGATGCAGCTCAAGCCCATCAAACCCTCCAAGATTTCCGACGCCATCTCCGAGCAGCTCAAGGAGCTGATTCGAAGCGGCACACTCAAGCCCGGGGACCGGCTGCCGTCCGAACGGGAGTTGGTCGACCAACTCGGGGTGTCGCGGCCTTCCGTGCGCGAGGCGCTGCTCAAGCTCGAGGCACGCGGCATGGTCACCAGCCGCCAGGGCGGCGGCACCTACGTGGCGGACGTACTCGCACCGTCCATCGTCAATCCCCTCGCCGATTTGCTGCGCGACAATCCCGATGCGATCTCGGACGTACTCGAATGCCGGCACGGTCTTGAAGAGCTCGCGGCAAGCTATGCCGCCCTGCGCGCCACCGCGGACGATCGCGAGCTGATCCAGGAAAAGTTCCATGCCCTGGCCGACGCCAACGCGGCCCGCGATCTCGAACGCGCGGCCACCGCCGACGCGGCATTTCACATGGCCATCGCCGAGGCCTCGCACAATTTCGCCCTGGTACACATCACCCGTTCGTTGTTCGACCTGCTGAGCACGCAGATGCTGAGCAACTGGGAGCGGCTGATGATGAACCCGAAAACCTGCGAGGAGATTCACGACCAGCACCAGTACATCTTCGAGGCGATTGTCAGCGGCGACCCGGACATGGCGCGCAACGCCGCGCACACGCACCTGTCCTATATCGGCCGTTCGCTGCGCGGACTGGGCGAACCCGACGCCGGCGACCGGCGGCGCGCCGCGCTCGGCGACTGAGCGGATCGTGTCCGGCGCGGACGCAGTCGAGCAGGTCCGTCGATCCGTGCACCCGGTGACCCAGGTGCTGTTCGACATGGACGGCCTGCTGCTGGATACCGAACGCATCTACACCGAGGTCACGCAATCCATCGTCGGGCGCTACGGCAAGGTCTTCGACTGGTCGGTGAAGGGCAACATGATCGGGCGCGGATCGAAGGAATCCTCCCGCTACCTGGTGGAGGCGCTGGAGTTGCCGATCAGCGCCGAGGAGTACCTCGCGGAGCGCGACGTATTGTTGCGCGAGGCCTTTCCCCGCGCCGACGCCCTGCCCGGCGCCGAGGCGCTGGTGCGGCACCTGGCCGAGGCGGGCATACCCATCGCCGTCGCCACCAGCTCCGACCTGGACCTGTTCGAATTGAAAACGCGGCGCCACGGCGCGTGGTTCGACCTGTTCGACACGGTGGTTACCGGCGATCATCCCAAGGTTTCCCACGCCAAGCCGGCGCCCGACATCTTCCTCGCGGCGGCCGAGGCGCTGGGCGGCGGGGCCGACGAGACCCTGGTATTCGAAGACGCGCCGTCGGGGCTCGAGGCTGCCATGGCCGCCGGCATGCGGGTGATCGCCGTGCCCGACCCGAACATGGACAAGTCCCGATACGCCGGCGCCGCCGAGATTCTCGACTCGCTGCAGACCTTCGATCCGTCCCGCTACGGGCTGCCGGCGATCTAGCCGCGGCAGAGCTACTCGTTCTCCGCCGCGATCACGGTCACCTCCACCTTGAGTTCCGGGTGGGCGAGCCTCGACTCGCCGCACGCCCGCGCCGGCGCGGCGCCCTCGGGAACCCACGCGTCCCATACCGCGTTCATCGCTTCGAAATCGTTCATGTCCGCCAGCCACACGATCGCCTGCAGGATGCGGTCGCGGCCGCTGCCGGCCTCCTCGAGCAACGCGTCCACCCGCGACAGACACTCCCGGGTCTGCTCGTCGATGGAATCGCCTCGATTGCCCACCTGCCCGCACAGGTAAACGACTCCGTTGTGTTTGACGATCTTGCTCATGCGCTTGCCGACGTGGTGGCGGGTGATGGTCATATCTGGCTCCATTGTGGCGCTGAGCGCGCTGGAATGAACAAAGGAAATCGGACTCGCCGTTCCCGGTAACACGGACACCGGGATTGGCGGCGCCCGCCATCTTCTCATACGCTACCCCGGGAGCGAAAACCCGAGCGACCGGTAGCGGGATCGCCGGTTGAGGAGCGACGCCCGTCAGCGGATGAGCTCGTTAAGTACCTTCGTCGTATCGGCCAGCCGCCGGGCGAGCCGTCCGGCGACGAACTTATGGAATGCCGACGCCAGTTCCGGTTCTTCGTTCTCCAGTTGCTCGAGAGCTGCCCGCGACAGGCTGAAGACGATGCTGTTCTCGTCGGCCAGTATCGATGCCGTCCGCGGGATGCCGATGTACATGCCGACCTCCCCGACCGAGCCATGGTTGACGCCCCTGATCCTGGTCGCGGCGCCATTCTCGTGCTCGATCGTAACGGCGAGTTTGCCCGTCTCGACCAGGTAGAGAGAATCCGACGCTTCGCCTTCCCGGAGAAGATAGCTGCCTTTTTCGATCGGTATTCTCTCGAGATATGTTGCCAGTCTCGTTACATCGACATCATCGGGCAGCTTTTTTCCCAGGTATTCGAACAAGTTCTCGACCGGGCCGTACCGATCGGATCTCTCGGCGTCCAGAACCCCGTTTTCACACCATTCCAGGGCGCGGTCGAAATCATCGATGAATCGAATGCCGTCAGGTCGACCGTCGACCAGGCCGTTGTCGCGGAGCCGGGCCACCAGCTTCGGCGACAGGCATGCGAAGACAATCGTGAAGTTCGCGTCTTCGGCCGTCTGCCGCAGTTTCATGAAGCTGAGGACGGCTGACGAATCGATGCCGCTCACTTGCCGAAAGTCGAGCAACAGGAGCCTGAGCGGCGCTTGGTCGCTCGCCATCCTTCTGCGCACCCGGCCGATGAGGCGCGTGGCCGTTCCGAAAAATATGTAGCCCTGCAGTTTCAGGATGTATATCCGGTCGCCGACAACGCGCAGACGCGCGAGTACGCTCCCGCGCCGATCAACGTTGCTCCTCAGAGATGCGCCGGAAACCGCGTGCTTGACCACCCGAATTCGACTGTACTCGATGATGAAAAATCCGGCGCACGCCAGGATACCGACAACGATCCCCTCGACGTGACCGACCGAGATCGAGATCGCGAAGATCAGGAGGATAACGGCGTACTCGAACACCTGAACACGCTTCGCCGGAGCGAACAGCCATTGCACCAGGAAATCCAGCCCGAGATACACGATCAACCCGCCAAGGGCGAATCTCGGCAATAGAGACAGGATCGAAGTGCCGCCGACCAGGACCAATGCGCAGATCGAGGCCGCAACGAGTCCGACGACCCAAGTGCGTCCACCGATGCGGTGGGAAAGTGCCGTGAGGCTGAGGTAGTGAAAGCCGACCATCCCGCCACCGGGGGACGCGAGAATGTTCGCCAGGCCGGCGGCCCGCAGTTCGCGGTTGATGTCCATGTCCTTTCGAACTGTCAGCTCGATCGCCGACGCGTTAAGCAGTAACCCGATAACGCTGATGATCAGGATCGTCGCGACACCGGGCAGTTGCGTGACGACCAGCTCCCAGTCCACCAGAGCGAGCTGCTCCGCGGCGATGAACAGCCCCGGTTCGCGTTCCGGGAACGGACCCAGGAGCCAACCTCTCCGACCGGCTTCTGACAGATCCATGCCGACCGCGGCCATGAAGAGGTAAAACAGAATGACGGCTCCAAGCACCAGCGCCGGCAAGGCGAGCGCGTGGTGAATGCGACGACCGAAAACGAGCGCGAGAACTCCGAATGCGATGCCCGGCAGCGCGCTCGCGAGACTCTCTTCCGACAACAGCGCCGGCAGGTTGTCGAGGCCCGGCTTGTTGCCAGTCATCAGGGTCACGGCGCTGCTGATCAGCAGCCAGCCAATGGCCGCCATGAACCCGGCAACGACCGGGTACGGAATGAACCGTATCAATCGCCCAAGACGTAGATGGCCCATGACGAAGCAGACGATGCCCATCGCCAACGACGAGATCATCAGCAACGCGACGACGGTTGGAAAAGCGGTTTCCGTTCCCGCGATCGCCGCGACATCGACGGCGATGACGCCGAATATGGCGGCGCCGACATCCTGGGGGAACGCGACGCTGCCCGGGTAGGAAGACGACAAGGCAACGACCACGGCCATGACGACGCCGCTTGCCAGGGCGATGATCAGTCCGTGCGGCAGGTGCCGCGCGAGTTCACCGGAGAAAATCAGCGCAGTGTACGAGGACAGGAACACGACCGCCGTGATTCCGACGATGATTCCCGACAGGATTGCGGCAAATTGTGCGGATAACTGGCAGGTCAGGGCCTTGCGAACCCGATCGATGTTCACAACCGGCCTCCTCGGCGATATGTCCGCAGAATGGCGCAGCGTATGGAAGTGTGACATATTCTCATTTGCACGGCGAGCGAAACCCCATCGGACCGCCGTTGTCGGTCGCTCTTTCAATGTCCTTACGGGTCACGACTTATGTCAATTGCAATAAGTCGCTGTTCCACGTCCGGCGCGTAGCGAATGTCGCACACGCCGCTCGACATCGCCTGGATTCTGCTGTGCGCCGGCTTGGTGATGCTCATGCAGGCGGGATTCTGTTGTCTCGAGAGCGGGCTCGTTCGTTCGAAGAACAGCATCAACGTCGCTTTCAAGAACTTCGCCGATTTTCTCCTGTCGTCGGCCATCTTCTGGATCTTCGGTTTCGCCCTGATGTTCGGCAGCAGCCATGCCGGACTGTTCGGCACGAGCGGCTTCATGTTCGGCGGCGACGTCGGGCCATGGTTAATGGCCTTCTTCCTGTTCCAGATGATGTTCTGCGGCACCGCGACGACGATCGTGTCCGGCGCCGTGGCCGAACGCATGCGATTCGCCGGCTACCTGGTCGTCGCGACGGTCCTGTCCGGGCTCATATATCCGGTCGTCGGGCACTGGGTATGGGGCGGGACGGTCGACGGCTCGCCAACCGGCTGGCTCGCCGCGCGCGGCTTTGTCGATTTTGCCGGTGCGACGGTCGTCCATTCCGTGGGAGGATGGATCAGCCTTGCCGCAATCATCGTCATCGGTCCTCGAATCGGTCGATTCGGCCCGAACCGAACGCCCATACACGGGCACGATCTGCCATTGGTCACGTTGGGCGTATTCGTTCTTTGGTTCGGCTGGTACGGGTTCAATGGCGGCAGCATTCTTCGTCTCGACGACAACGTGCCGTCGGTCCTCGTCAATACCACGCTGTCGGGCGCGTTCGGCGGCCTGGCCACGCTTGGACTGTCGTGGAAAATACACAAGCGCCCCGATGTCGCCATCATCATGAACGGCGCGCTCGCGGGACTGGTCGGCATCACCGGTTCAGCCAACATCATGACGTCCACCGCCTCGATCACGATCGGCGCGGTCGCAGGGGTCATGATGTTCTTCGCCACCCTCGCGCTGGAAAAACTCAGGATCGATGACGCCGTCGGCGCCTTTCCGGTACATGGTTGCGGCGGGGTCTGGGGTACGCTCGCGATTCCACTGTTGAGCGATCCTGCCGCCTGGGGCACCGGTCTCACCCGGTGGGAACAGCTCGGTATCCAGATCACGGGAGTGGGAGCGTGTTTCGTTTGGGCTTTCTGCGGCGGATACGTCTTACTTCTACTGATCAATCGCATAAGGCCCCTGCGCATCGACCCGGAAGGGGAACGACGCGGCCTGAATATCGCCGAGCACAATGCCAGTACCGAGATACTCGACCTGCTTACGGAGATGGATCATCAACGTCGCAGCAACGACTTTTCCCGCCACGTCAACGTCGAGCCGCATACCGAGGTCGGCCAGATAGCCGCGCAGTACAACCGCGTACTGGACAAGATCAACGCGGAGACCGCGCGGCGCGAAGAGACGATGCACGTGTTGGAAACCCGGACGAAGTCGCTGGACCTGTTAAGAAGCATCGCCGCCGCGTCGAACCGTGCCACATCGCTCGAAGAGGCTCTGCACACCGCCGTCGACGAGGTATGCTCGTTCATGGGTTGGCCGGTCGGTCACGTTTACATGCTCGACGAGCGTGACGGCGCCGAGCTGGTGCCGACAGATATCTGGCACATCGACGATCGCGGGAAGTTCCACGCGTTCGAGAAGATCACGAACGACTGGCGGTTCAAATCGGGGGTCGGCTTGCCGGGCCGCGTCCTCGAATCCGGCGAGCCGCGCTGGGTTTCGGACGTCACGACCGATCCGTCCTTTCTTCGACGCATCGCGGACCAGGATCTCGCCGTCCGATCCGGATTCGCCTTTCCGGTATTGGCGGGTGACGAGGTGGCCGCCGTGCTGGAGTTCTTCTCCTCCGACACCCAGGAGCCCGACGACGCGGTGCTGGAGCTGATGGCATCGATCGGCACCCAGCTCGGACGGGTCGTCGAGCGCAAGCAGTCGGAGGAACAGCGCTTCAAGACGACCGTCGACAACCTGCCGGCGTTTCTTTTCCTGCGCGACCTCGACGGTCGGTTCATGCTCGTGAACAAGGCGTATCGGGAATTCTACGGGCTCGGCCGAACTCCGATCGAAGGCAGGACCCTGGCGGAGTTGTTTTCCGGATCACGGCTCGAGTTGGAAGCACGGCGAGCCGCGAAGATCGACCACGAGGTAATCGACAAGCGCGCGGTAGTGGAACAGGAGCTCGAAGCGAAAATCGACGGACATGTCTACTACCTGTCGACCATACGGTTCCCCATTCACGATGTGTCGGGACAACTCGTCGCGATCGGCGGGATCGAAATCGATCTGACCGAACGCAAACGCCAGGAGGAGGCCCTGGCTCGGGCGACCGAGTTGAAGGACGTCGCACTGCGCGAACTGTCGGCGGTCATGAATGCAATCGACTACGGCATCCTCTTCATGGATTCGAACACGAAAATCATTCAAACGAACAAGGCCTATCGCCGGATCTGGAACATTCCCGACTCGTTTTTCGACACTGACCGGCACCTGCGCGACGACCTCGAGTATTGCTATCTCCAGGGCCTGTACGATTTGTCGGAGGAAGAATGGCCTGCCTACCTGGAACGGCGGCTCGCCATGGTCAGGTCAGGTGACTGTGCGCCGGAAGAGTTCTCCCTGAGCAACGGCAAGATCCTGCAATACCAATGTTTCGGATTGGCCGACGGCGGCCTCATGACCACCTACTTCGATATAACGCGCCTCAAGGATACCGAGGAAGCGCTCCGCCAAAGCCAGGAGCGCCTGGTGCAGGCGCTCGAGTCCATTTCGGAAGCGTTTGCCCTTTGCGACGCGAACGACCGGATGGTCGTTCTCAACAGCCGATATCGGCGCATGTTCTTTCCGGGCAGGGACGACATCAAACTGGAGGGAGAGTCTTTCGAATCGGTAATCAGACAAAACATCGAGAACCGGTTGGTACGACTTGACGGTCGGGACCCCGATGCGTTCCTGGTCGAACGCCTGGAGCGTCATCGCGATCCGAAGGGTCCGTTTCTGCAGCAACAAACTGATGGGCGCTGGATACAGATCGACGAAAGCCGGACCAGGGACGGCGGCGTCGTTGCGATCGGCACCGATATCACCGAACTGAAACAGGCCGAGCAAGCAGTTCGCGAGAGCGAGACGATCCTGAAAGCCGTCGTCGACAATATACCGGCCGTGGTCTTCCTCAAGTCGATCGACGGCCGCTACACGCTGATCAATCGCAAGTACGAGGAAGTGTACGGCGTGACTTATGAACAAGTACGCGGGCGCACCGCGGACGAAGTGCACGACCCCGACCGTGCCCGGCGATTTCACGAGAAGGACGACGAAGAACTCGCGCTCAGGGCGCCGGTAGAACACGAGGTCACCATTCAGACGAACGATGGCGAACGAGTCCTGTCATCGGTTCTTTTCCCGGTGACGGACGAAAACGGCGCGATGACGGCCTTTGGCGGCATAGAGGTCGATATCACCGAACGGAATCGGGTCGCCGTCATGTTGGAACAGGCGAAGGACATGGCGCTCAAGGCGACGCAGGCAAAGAGCCAGTTCCTCGCCAACATGAGTCATGAACTGCGAACGCCGATGAACGCGATTATCGGGTTCACCCGACTCGTCATGAGACGGTCGAAGGATCGGCTCGATCCCCAGCAATACGACAACCTGCGCAAGATACAGGTCAGCGCGGAACACCTCCTGTCGCTGATCAACGACATCCTCGACCTGTCAAAGATCGAGGCCGGCGAGGTAACGGTCAGGCCGGCTCGGTTCGAGCTCGAGGCGGTAATCGACGACTGCCTGCGGACGGTCGAGCCGATGGCGGGCAACAGGCGTCTGTCGCTGAACAAGACAGTCGAGGCGCACGTCACCCTGTATTCGGACGAGGAAAAAGTCCGGCAGATATTGATCAACCTGTTGACCAACGCCGTGAAGTTCACCGAATCAGGGTCGGTTACCGTATCGGTACGGAGTCGCGGACCTCGCGTCGTCGTAGCGGTGGTGGACACGGGAATCGGGATTCCGGAGAACAAGCTCGAAACGATCTTCGAGGAGTTCAAACAGGTCGACGAGAGCACGACGCGAGCGGCCGGCGGTACGGGACTGGGGCTGGCGATCACGCGTCATCTCGTCGGCATTCTGGGCGGGGAAATCGAGGTGCGGAGCAAGCTGGAATCGGGCTCGACATTCTCTGTCTCGCTTCCGATTCGCTACGCCCCGCCGGAGCCCACCGGACCCGACCAGCATGACCGGATAGACGAGAAGGCGTCCGGACCGTAGCTCATGACGGTCCGGAACCGGCGACCATTGTCCGCGACTCGACAGGCTGATCTGGCACTGGCATGAAGAAAGTACTTATCGTCGAGGACATCGAGCTGAATCGCGACTTGTTGGTACAGTTGCTGGAGGACGACTACGAGATTGTCTCGGCGACGAACGGTGAACAGGGTGTGGCCCTGGCGGCCTCCGAGAGGCCCGACATCATCCTGATGGATCTCTCCTTGCCCGTCATGGACGGGTGGGAAGCCTCGCGCCGGATCAAGGACGACGAGAGCTTGAACGCCATTCCGATCATCGCGCTTACCGCGCACGCGATGCGCGGCGACGAGGAGAAAGCACGGGCCGCCGGCTGCGACGACTATCTCGCGAAGCCCGTTGACGAAGACAGGCTGTTCGCGCTCCTGAAACTCCACCTGGCGCCGGGCGGTGCGGTGTCCAACGGTGACGAAGGATGACGAAGGCGTCGCGCATTCTCATCGTCGATGATGAAGTGTTCAACATCGACTACCTGGAACAGGAGCTCCAGGGCTTCGGATACGAAACGGAGAGCGCGGAAAACGGCCGGGAAGCGCTGGACAGGATCGCGGCCAACCCGCCGGACCTCGTGATACTCGATATCCGGATGCCGGGGATCGACGGCCTGACGGTCTGCCGGATGATCAAGGACGACAGCCGAACCCGGCGCATACCGGTAATCATCATGACTGCGCTCAATGCCTTCGAGGACCGATTGAAGGGCATCGAAGCAGGCGCGGACGATTTCCTGACAAAACCCGTGGACGACCGGGAACTGCTCGCCCGGATCAAGACGGCGCTTCGACTCAAGCATGCCGTCGACGACGAGATCGGCGACCTGAGGAAAGTCAGCGACCACCTGGCGAAGTTCGTTCCCGATTCGGTTAAACGGACTATCAACGCCAACCCTGACGATCCCGACCTGCAAAAGCGCGAGCGCGACGTATCGGTGGTCTTCGTCGACATCAGCGGCTACGCGCGCCTGAGCGAGAAGATGTCGGTCGAAATCCTGAGCTTGATGGTCGAGCGTTACTTTTCTCGGTTCCTCGACCGCATCCAGGAAATGGGCGGAGACATCAGCGAGACGTCCGGCGATGGTCTCATGGTCGTATTCACGGATTCCAACCCGGGTCGGCACGCCGACCGCGCCGTCAGGACGGCACGCGACCTCATCGACGCGTGCGAGGAACTGAACCGACAGAATACGATTCAACCGCTGTTCGTCCATATCGGGGTCAATTCCGGTCCCGCGCTGGTCGGATCGCACCGTTTCGAGGGCCGCACGGGCGCGCGATGGGTCTTTACCGTCGATGGCCCGGTGATCAACCTCGCGGCGCGCCTGGCCGATCAAGCCAGGGAAAACGAGATTCTCGTCGGGCCGCGAACCGCGGAGATCCTAGGCGAATCCTACGTGTTCGAAAAGCTGGGACAAAAGCGCCTCAAGAACCTGGCGGAACCGGTTGACCTGCTGAGACTGAAAGAGCCGGGAACAGAGCGTCGGGCAAGACTGCGGTTCCACGACGACGATTCGAGCCGGGCCGGGCAAAGTACCTCTCGCCGGCTCTCCGTGGTCGTCGCGCTGTCGTCGGCATGCGCGCAGGACGAGGCCGGCGACGTTTCACGATCGTCAGCCGGCGCTCGATTGCTGGGCGAGATAGAGGCTCATCGCGGCCGTATGCTTGCCGACGACATGGAGACGCAGCTTGTGCAGTTCGGCAGTTCGACGGACGCGCTCGAGTTTGCAATGGACCTCGCCGTGCATGGCGAGTCGCGAATAGGCGTCGACATCGGATTCGTCAGGCACGGAAAAGACGGGCCGCAAGGTGGGGCAATCGACGGCGCCCGGGATCTCTCGGGCATTGCCGAACCCGGCCAGGTCATTGTTTCGCAGCGGGTTGCCGAAACCGTTCCCGCGCACTCGGGAATCCGCCTGGACAACGCGGGACGAGGGAAGATCGGCGGTTCGCCGAACCGGGTCGCGGTGTTTCGTGCCCGTCGCGACCCTGTCGGCGATACGACCGCGACGCCCGGCGTCGTGGTAACCGCGCCCGCCCATGGGCACGCGGCGCAGGACGAAAGGAGCGACGCCGCGACATCCTGGCCTGCGGCGTATCGCAACATGGAGTCCCACCTGAGGAGTGCGTGGAATATCGAGGGCGAGGTGTATTTCCTGCGCCGACTGAGCGGTGGAAAATCCGGCGCTCTCGTTTTCTCGGTCGATTTGAAATGCCGCGATTTTTCCGGCCAAGCGATACTCAAGCTGGACGACTCAAGGGCCGGTCAATGGTCCGAGCGGGAAGAGTACGAGAAACATGCGCATGCCGCGAAGGCCAATCCGGACTTCGCCCGCGAGCATCTTCCCACGGTACTCCATGCGACGCTTCACGCAGGACAAGTCGGCGTCCTAACGACGATTGCAGGCGGGGCGCTCGAGTACGTGATCCCCTTTTTCGAAAGCTCTTACGGGGATCAACTATCCGCGGTAAACCGTTTTCCGCGAGGCGCGCTCGCTGACTGGAACGACAGCTATGCCCTCTCGGACACGACGCTATGGCCCCAGGACCTGTTGCTCGATTGGCTCGACTACCGCCTTGATCCGACCAAGGGGCGCCTGTTCGATTTCGTGACCGGGACGTGCGACCTGTCGACGGACGAACCGAGCTTCGTCGTGAATGGCCACTGGTATCCGAATCCGTTGGTGTTCGCCCTCGGTAATCGACGAATGCCGGAGCGGGTCCGGCTTCGGGCGATCAAGGGGCACACCCATAGCGACCTGCACGGCATGAACGTACTTCTTCGACCCTCCCCCGAGGGCGAGCCTGCCTACTACTTCATCGATCTCGACGAGTATCGATCCGATGCTTTCCTGTTCTTCGACCACGGGTATTTCGAGTTGAGCTACCTGTTGCATCAGCGCGAAGCGACATCGGTGTCACAATGGCGAACCCTGCTGGAATCGATAGAAGACCGAAACAGGCGAAGCGGAGGCGGCATCCAGAGTGCGGACGACTTGGGTATCGTCAGGTTGTGCAGCGCGTTTCGCGACGGCGTCGTGGATTGGATGGAGGCGCGCGAGCCGCACAGGATCGCGGGCCTGGAGGGGCAGTACATGCTCGCCCGTGTCGCCGCGGGGCTCAACTTCGCCAACAAGGCAATGACAAACGCACCGCGGTTCAAGGCGCTGATCTATGCCGCCAGGGAACTCAAGGGATACTTGAAATTCCAAAACATCGACTGGCCGAAAGAAGGTCGATCGCTGGCAACGGATCATCTCTCCGAATCGGGCTGATTCCGCGATCATCCTCGAACCAGGAACGTTCGGCCGCTACCGGATGCGACCGCGCGGGTGACCGCCGGTTTCGCGGACGCCGGGCCCGGCGCCTTTTGCCAAGCCCGACGAGACCACTTTCCATCGACAGCGCCGGTTTCCGGGAATTCGCGGTTTGCGCGGGACCCGGGCCGCAGGGGAATCGAATGCCGTTCTCCTTCATGACTCGACTCGTTTACCTTCGGGACGGAACCCGGTTCGGATTTCCCGAGCGACCGGTGGTCAAACCGCCGCCGCGGTGGCGGGCCGCTGCAGGGCGTCGCGAGTGAGCCGCACGAGGTCGCGCAGGCAGCTTTCCTCGTCGCGGCCACCGGTATCGAGCACGTGGTCGGAGAGGCGGTAGCGCGGTTCGCGCTGGTCCAGGATGGCCCGCAGGTCGTCCATGGCGGCGCCGACGTTGCCGGCCATGGGACGCAGGTCGCCCTGGCGCAGCACGCGCTGCATGTGTTCCTCGGGGGTGGCGCGCACCCACACGGTGGTGAACGATCGCAGCAGCAGGTCGTGGGTCATCTCCTGCATGACCAGGCTGCCGCCCACCTCGAGCACCATCGAATCGTGACCCAGTATGACGTGCTGCAGGGCCTGGTGCTCCAGTCGCCGGTACAATGTCTGCCCGCCCAGGGAGAACAGCTCGCCGATTTCCATCGAGCCCAGTTCCGCGATTACGTCGCCAAGGCGGATGAACGGCACCGAAAAGTGCGCCGCCAATTGTTCGCCGAGAGCGCTCTTGCCGGCGCCGCGCAGACCCACCAGCGCCACGCCGCGCTTGCGGTCCGACGACGCGCCGAGGTTTCTGAGCAACAGCTCGTAGGCCCACTGGCGCTCCCGCGGCGACAGGCGGCGCACCAGGTGCTCCAGGGGCTCGGCCGGCGCGATGGCATCGTTCGTCGCCGGGATGAATTCGACCAGCCCCATGCCGAGCGAGCCGGACACCTTCCACAGCACCGCGATCGACACGTTGGCGTTGCCGCCCTCGAGCTGGGCAAGGTATCTAAGCGAGATGCCGGAGCGTTCGGCGAGCTGACGACGCGTCAGGCCGCGCTTCTGGCGCGCCCTTCGCACGCGCAGACCGATTTCGGCGGTCAGCTCGGCCAGCCGGGCGCTACCGCCGCTTGCGTCGACTGCGGGCGCGCCGGTGTTCTCGACGGCGGTGGACATCTATGATTCCCGGCTTGATTGGACAATATGCATTATCTTGCACCAAAACGGACAGAAACGCCAATTTGAGGTATTTTATTGCGCTCAACCCTGTTTCCCGCTGAAATTAGCGACCTTTTGCGGAGGAACCCGAATGACCCGGGAACGATTCGATGACAATATCGCCGCACTGGTCGGCGACATTGCCGGCCGTGCTCTCGACGACGACCTGGCAGCCTATCTCAATGAAAACTATGGCCCCGCGAGCGATTGGTATCGCGCCGTGAAGGCCGAGTGCGAGCAGGCCGTGAGGGACGGCTGGATGTGCGAGCGCGAGGCCGGCGGCATTCGGTACGGGCGCGTCACGAAGCCCGACACCAGCGCGGGCCCGTTCAGCGTGGACGTCGTCTCGATGAATGACTGCAAGGGCCCGCACCACGCGCATCCCGAGGGCGAGATCGACATGGTCATGCCGATCGAGGGCGACGCGCGGTTCGACGGCCAGGGCGCGGGCTGGAAAGTCTATCCGCCGGGCAGCGCCCACTATCCAACGGTCAGCGGCGGCGCTGCGCTGGTCCTCTACCTGCTGCCGGCCGGCAGGATCGAGTTCACCCGGCCGTCCTGACCGGGACGGGGCGAAGACGACCCGACAGCGCAGTCAATACACCACCCGAGGAACGACCCATGACGACATTCGCCAACGGCGACGTGGACGAGAACGAGATTCCCCGCGAGTTCAACGCCGCGTCCTACTACATCGACCGCCACCTCGCCGAGGGCCGCGGCGACAAGGCCGCCTTCATCGACGCGGCCGGCTCGCACAGTTACGCGGCGCTGGCCGCCGCAGCCAACCGCGTCGCCAATGCCCTGACCGGCATCGGTGTTCGGCCCGAGGCACGGGTGGCCATGATCATGCTCGACACCGTGGCATTCCCGGCGACGTTCTTCGGCGCCATCAAGGCCGGCATCGTGCCGGTGGCGATCAACACCCTGCTCACCACCGATCACTACCGCTACATTCTCGGCGACTGCCGCGCCCAGGTGCTGTTCGTCTCGGATGTCCTTTACGACACCGTGGCGCCGGTGATCGACGAACTGGACCGCCTGGAACACGTCGTCGTGGTGGGTTCCGACGACAAGGGGCGTACCGGCTTCGACGCGCTCGTGGCGGGCGCTTCCGAGCATTTCGAACCGGCCGCGACCACCCGGAACGACGCCTGCTTCTGGCTGTACTCGTCCGGCTCTACCGGCAATCCCAAGGGCGTGGTGCACCGGCACGCGAACCTGTACTGGACGGGCAAGCTCTACGGCCGCGGCGTGCTCGGTATCGAGACTGACGACGTCGTCTATTCGGCGGCCAAGCTGTTCTTCGCCTACGGTCTCGGCAACGGCATGACCTTTCCCATGGAGGTGGGCGCGACCACCGTGCTGCTGGCCGGCCGCCCCTCGCCCGACGCGGTGATGGACATCCTCAAGACCCACCAGCCGACCATCTTCTGCGGCGTGCCCACGCTGTACGCGGCCATGCTGGCCAACCCGGAATACGACCGCGCCAGCGGCTCGCAACGGCTGCGCCGGTGCATCTCCGCCGGCGAGGCGCTGCCCGAGGAGATCGGCAAGTCGTTCGAGAAGCGCTTCGGCGCCGAGATCCTCGACGGCGTCGGCTCCACCGAGATGCTCCACATCTACCTGTCCAACCGCGCCGGCGACGTGCACTATGGCTGCTCCGGCGTACCGGTGCCGGGCTATCAGCTCAAGCTGGTCAACGAGAACGGCGAACAAGTGCCCCGGGGCGAAATCGGCGAATTGCTGGTGAACGCCCCCAGCGCCTGCGACGGCTACTTCAATCAGCGCGAGAAGAATCACCGCACCTTTGTCGGGCCATGGGCCTTCAGCGGCGACAAGTACTATGTCAACGACGACGGCTATTACGTCTACTGCGGCCGCTCCGACGACATGTTCAAGTCGGGCGGCAACTGGGTGTCGCCGTTCGAGGTCGAGTCGGCGCTCATCGCGCACGAGACGGTTCTCGAGGCGGCGGTGATCCCGCACGCCGACGACAGCGGCAACCTCAAGCCGAAGGCCTACGTGGTGCTCAAGGCCGGTGCCGCCGCCGACCCGTCGGCGGCCGAGTCGCTCAAGGAATTCGTCAAGCAGCACCTGGAACTGTGGAAGTATCCGCGATGGATCGAGTTCGTGGACGAGTTGCCCAAGACCGCGACCGGTAAAATCCAGCGCTTCAGGCTGCGCGAAGCGGATCGAGCCGATGGCTGAGGGTGAAGTTGTCGCGCGGGGGTTTCTCGACATTCCCGGCGGCCGCGTCGAGTACGTCGATATCGAGGCCCGGCGAGACGACGCCCCGGCGCTGGTTTTCCTGCACGAGGGGCTGGGCTGCGTGGGCCTGTGGAAAGATTTCCCGGCCACGGTGGCGGCGAGCACCGGTTGCCGGGTGCTGGCCTACAGCCGGCTCGGTTACGGCGGCTCCGACCCGGTGGCGCTGCCTCGGCCACTGACCTACATGCACCACGAGGGACTGGAACTGCTGCCGGCGGTGCTCGACGCGGCGCGCATCGGGCGCTACATCGCCGTCGGTCACAGCGACGGCGCCTCCATCGCCATCATCCATGCCGGCGGCGTGCGCGACGCGCGCCGTGACGGACTGGTCCTGATGGCGCCGCACGTGTTCAACGAACTCCTGAGCGTTTCCAGCATCGAAAAGGCGCGCGACGTCTACGGGCACGGTCTGCGCGACAGGCTGGCCCGCTATCATGGAGACAACGTGGATTGCGCCTTCCGCGGCTGGAACGACGCCTGGCTCGACCCCGGCTTCCTGGACTGGAACATCGAGGAGTACCTGTCCGGCATCGACGTGCCAGTGCTCCTCGTCCAGGGCCGCGACGACGAGTACGGCACCCTGGCGCAGGTCGAGGCCATTGAGCGCCAGTGCGGCAGCACCGTCCAGACCATGCTGCTGGACGACTGCGGTCATTCACCGCACCGCGACCGCGAGGCGTCGACGCGCGAGGCAATCACCGCGTTCGTCTCGTCGATCGACCAACGGCGCGAGGCCGCGCCCATCGCCGGATCGCGCGCGGGTTGATCCCGTCGGCGCAAGGATGGGGCGCCGGCCGGGATAGCCCCGGTCTCGCGTGTCGCAAAGGACGAGCGGGCGCGGCCGCCCACGTACGGACAGCTCCCTTGCCGTTAGAATAGCCGCGATGGTCCTGCCCGCCCGTCTCGTGTTGCTCGTCACCACGGTGTTGAGCTTTTCCAGCCTGTACGTACCCCAGCCGATCCTGCCGGTCCTGGCGCGCGAGTTCGCCGTCGACCCGTCGGACGCGACGCTGCTGATCAGCATCACGATGTTGCCGTTGGCCGTGGCGCCGATCTTCTACGGCTACTTCCTGCAGTCGCTGTCCGCGCGGCGCCTGCTGATCGCGACCATCGCGATCATGGCCATTGCGCAACTGGTGTTCGCGCTCGCGCCGCGCTACGACGTGGCGCTGGCCTCCCGGTTCGTGCTCGGCCTCGCGCTGCCCGCGGCCTTCACGGCGTTGATGACCGCGACCGCCAGCATCGCGCCGCCCGACAAGGTGCGCGAGGCCATGGGCGTGTACATCGCCACCACCATCGTCGGCGGCTTCGCCGGTCGCGCGCTCGGCGGCGTGCTGAGTGCGGCATGGAACTGGCAGGCGCCGTTCCTCGTCATGGCGGCCCTGCTTTTGGTGAACGTCCTGCTGCTCATGCGCCTCACGCTCGAAGGCGGGACATCGTTCGCGCGACCCGGGTGGAAAACCATCGTGACGACCGCGGGCACGCCCCACTTTCTCTACAGTTTCCTTACCATCTTTTGCGTGTTTTTCGTCTTTGCCGGGATTCTCAACAACCTGCCGTTCCGCCTCGAGGAACTCGACCCGAACATCCGCGAATCGGATATCGCGCTGATCTACTCGGGCTACATGATCGGGGTGATCACCGCTCTCGGCGCCAACCGACTGTCCGCCCTGCTCGGCGGCGAGCGGCGCGGCCTGCTGTTCGGCCTGGCGGTGTTTTTCGTCGCGACCGCGCTGTTCGCAGCGAAATCGACGCACCTCATCCTGCTGAACGTGTTCCTGTTCTCCATCGGCATGTTCACCGTGCACAGCCTGCTCAGCGCCGGCGTGAACCACCGCGCCGGCGCGGGCAAGAGCGTGGTCAACGGCCTGTACATCGCGATCTACTACACCGGCGGCAGCCTGGGCGCTTGGCTGCCCTCGTACCTGTACGCGCACGCCGGCTGGAACACTCTGCTGCACGTGTTGAACGCGGTGGTGCTGATCGCCGTCGTGCTGATGACGAGAATCTTTCTCGGGCCGCGCCGGGACCCGTCGGCCTAGCGGCCGCGCAGCACTAGCCGAGCAGCGTGATGACGTTACCTTCGGGGTCGCGCAAGTGGGCGAGGGTGCCGCCCCAGGACTGCCGTTGCGGAGGCTCGTCGAAATCGACGCCGCGACGGGTCAATTCGCGGTACGTATCGTCGATGTCGTCCACTTGCAGCGAAACGCCGACGAAGCGCCCGATCAGCGCGCGTCCTTCGTCGTCCGTTGCGCGTTCGAGCGCGAGACGCGCGCCGCCGGCGTCGAGCTCGGCCCAACCGATTTCCCTATCGCAGAACAGCTGCCTCATTCCCAGCGCATTGGTGTAGAAGTCGATCGCGGCATCGAAGTCGCGGACGAACACGCGCACCGCATAGAGGCGGTAGCGATTGTCCGGTGCCTGAACCATGATCGTGTTCGTGGGCGTTGGTCGCGTTCCGCGGCGTCGCCGCACGGGCGGCGCTAGCCGACCGCCGCCTTGAGGCGCTTTAGCAACTGGCTGTTGCGCGGAAAATGCGCCTGGAGGAATTCCATCTGGTCGGCGAGGATGCGCCGGCCGGAAAGGTAGATGTACTCGGCGTGGGTCGGCTTGAAGGGAATCGCCAGCAGTTCCAGCCCGGCCTGCTCGGGGGTGCGATCGCCCTTGAAATGGTTGCAGCGCTTGCAGGCCGCGACCACGTTGGTCCACACGTCGTGGCCGCCGCGACTCAAGGGCTGGATGTGATCGCGGGAAAGCTCGTGGTCGCGAAACTTGCCGCCGCAGTACATGCACAGGTTGCCGTCGCGACGAAACAACGTGTTGTTGTTGAGCGGCGGCGTGTAGTGGTGCTGGTGCTTGTGCAGCGATCGCTGGCGACCTTGGGTGCACAGGATCGAGCTGACTTCCACCTCGCTGCGCAGGCCGGAACGCGCGTTGATGCCGCCGCGGACACGGCAGGCGACCGATCCCAGGGGATAGGCGACCTGCTCCTGGCAGTACAGTTTCACCGCCTCCTCGACGCCGATCCACTCGATCGGCGTAGCCGAGATGTCGGTTCGGAGGATTCGAAGTCCCGGATCGATCATTGTCCGTCCCGGTTGAGCGCCGCGAAGATTACACTGTAAAGCCACGGGCAATGCAACATGACGCCTTGTTTCGGACTCCGATTGTCGTCTTCGAGGGTGACCGCAACGTTAAACACCGGCGCCGTGCGGCGCCGCCCCCGCGGCAGGACGTGGATGTACGAACCGCCATGATCGGCGGGCCCGGTTCTTAATCCCCGTTTAAGGGTGCGCTGCCATACTCCGTGCCACGTTTGTGACGACAACCCCTTGCCTGCCATATGTCGGCGCCGGTGCAACATCGGCGCCTTTTTTTTGCCTCACCCCGTCGGCCGTCGCGGGGGCGGTCATAAAGTATTTTTGTGCAGTGCAGCAAATTACATAAGAACAATTTGGGAACAATGCCGTGTTTCGGGGGTTTTCTCATGTTGCAATGCACAAAAGTTACCGGTATGATGCACTGCAACATGAAACACAACCTACGAGGTTAACTACCATGGCCACTGCCAAATCCCTTCCCGAAATCGACAAGGTCTTCGCTCCGATGCGTGCCTTCAACAAGTTGACCCTGGACAACGCCGCCAAGATGCTCGAGATGAACCTCGACGTCGCCAAGCGTTACAGCGACCTCGCCCTGGCCAACGCCCGCGAGTTCGTCGAGCTCAAGGATCCGGCCGCCGTGCAGGCCTACGTCGCCAAGCAGCCCGAGGCCTTCAAGGCCTTCGCCGACACCGCCCGCGCCGACGCCGAGGCCGCGGTGAAGTTGTCGGTGAGCTACTTCGAGGCCGCCGGCAAGCTGGTGTCCGACTCCGCCAAGGACGTCGCCAAGAAGGCCGCCTGAGCGAAGCGACACCCGGGAAAAACACCCGGCGGCGGGTACGCACCCGCCGCCGAACGATTTCCTCCTCCTAAGTGATCTTCGCGCCGATTCCTCAATCGGCGCTTTTTTTTGCCCGCGCGTCACGCGCCTTCGATGGCGATGCCATGCGCGCCCGCCCATAAGCGCGGCCTCTGTGCATCGATAAGAATTGTTTCGAGCCGGAGCTTCGCCTCACCGGTTACAATCCCGGTCTTTTTACGTCCGAGGTGAACCGATGACCCGACTCGATCTCTCGCACTGGTGGCAGCCGTTCACCAACGTGCGCGCATTTCGCAACAACCCGCGCATCATCAACCGCGCCGAGGGCTGCTTCCTGTACACCGAGGACGGGCGCGACATTCTCGACATCACCGCGGGCCTTTGGTGCGTCGCCCTCGGCCACGGTCGCCGCGAGGTTGCCGACGCGGTACATGCCCAGCTCCTGGAACTGGACTATGCGCCGCCGTTTCAATTCGGCAACCCGGTAACCTTTCGATTCGCCGACAAGCTCGCCGAGCATGCCCCGGCTGGCCTCGACAGGGTGTTTTTCACCAACTCGGGATCGGAATCGGTCGACACCGCGGTGAAGATCGCCTTCAACTACCAGATCGCGAGCGGCAAGCCGAACAAGACGCGCCTGGTATCGCGCCAGCGCGCTTACCACGGGATCAACGTCGGCGGCACGTCCCTTCAGGGCCTGCCCAACAATCGCAAGGGTTTCCCGATACTGCACGAGGTCGACTTCCTGGACGACACGCTGGACATCGAGAACTCGGCGTTTTCCCGCGGGCTACCCTCGCACGGCGCGGACAAGGCCGACCAGCTCGCCGACATCGTCGAGACGCGCGGCGCCGACAACATCTGCGCGGTGATCGTCGAACCGGTGGTGGGCGCCGGCGGCATGGTGCCGCCCCCGCAAGGCTACCTGCAGCGAATCCGCGAGATCTGCGACCAGCACGACATCCTGCTCATCTTCGACGAGGTGGTCACCGGATTCGGTCGTACCGGCCAGTGCTTTGCCAGCCAGTCGCTCGGCGTCACGCCCGACCTCATGACCACCGCCAAGGCCATCAACGGCGGGACCATTCCCATGGGCGGCGTATTCATCCGGCCCGACATCCAGGACGCCATATTCGCCGCCGCGCCAACCACCGGTCCCGAGCTGTTCCACGGCAACACCTATGCCGGCAGCCCGGTCGCCGCCGCCGCGGGTCTTGCGGCCTTCGAGATCTACGAGCGCGAGGGGCTCCTGACCCGCGCCTCGGGACCGATCGGCCGTTACTGGGAAGACGCACTGCACTCGTTGCGCGACATCGAGCACATCATCGACATCCGCAACTACGGTTTGCTCGGCGCGGTAACCTTCCGTGCCGATCCGGAGCGCTTCCCGGCGGGCGCCGGCGTGGCCGTGCACAATCGCTGCTTCGAGAACGGCCTGCTGGCGCGCGGCGTGGGCGACGGCATGGTGATGTCGCCGCCGCTGATCATCAGCGAGCAGGAGATCGACCTGTTCCTCGAGCGTTATCGCAAGTCCATCGCCGACGTGATGGACTGAGGCGACCGGCGACGGCGCCGCGGGCGGCTAGACCTCGCGGTTGATCCGCACCGCCGGCGACACGGCGATGGTCATCCAGCAGCCGGCGTGCTCGCCGGCTGCCACCTTCGCCACCATCCAGAGAAAGGCCGACGTCGCGCCGTCGGCCGACTCGACGGTGACGTAGAACTCGGTCACCTCGTCACCGGCGCGCGCCGCGAGCACCGCGTGGCCTCGATGGCCGACCAGGGTGTCGTAGCCCGGACTGTTCAGCATCGCGCCGAAGCGGGCAATCGTACCGACGTAGGCCTTGTTGGCCGGATGTGCCATGGCCCACACCTGCCGCATGTTTTCCTCCGGGTTTTCCCGGTCGAGAAGCTGCAGCGCATCGAGCTGGATCTCGATGACCTCGCGCGCCGAGAGCGAGGGATCCGGCTCGACGAGGTCGCCGGATCTCGCGACAGACGTTGCCGCGCAGAGGACGAGGGCCAACGAGCCGGCGGCAAGGCACCGCCGCAAGCTCGTGAATGAAGTAGCGGTACTCGTGAACATGAACACCTCCTTCGCGGGACAAGGCGACCATCGATCGCCTTCGGCTCGGCAACGGTCGGGTTGTCGCGATTGCTTGTGCTCGCATCGTCGCCCCGGTCACGTGAAATATACGTGAAGCCGGGGAACGGGTATCGACCGGTGCCCGCAACCCGTTGAAATCCCGGTATCGGGAATTTGCCCGATCAGCCGGGCGGCGAGCTACCCCGGGCGTTCGACCGGAACAATCGGTACGGGACCCGAACCAATGCCCGATGCCGGTCCGCTCCAAGCGCCTTTAGGTTCGACGCGCCGATTCAACTCGTCGCCGGCGCTCGACATCCCGGCGGTTGACTCGCGTGATCGGCGTGTCGATGTTGCGCGACCCGCACCGCTTTCAGGATCGCTTAAGCATAACGTCGCATGATCGATTGCTGTTCACCCGGCGCGCAATGCATGCAGACGAACTCGATCCGCCCGCTACCCGGGCCCTTCCATCTCGGCACGACGATGGCGACCACGTTGCATCGTCGTCCCGCCATGAGCCCGTCTGTCCTGTTGCTGTTCGGCGTCACTTACATCCTTATTGCCGACAACAAGCTTCTCTGGCACTCCTTGTTCGATATCATCGAACCGAGAACGCCCGGGGCAATGGCCACCATCGTGGCGATCGCGGCAATCATCGGCGCGGCCTTTACCCTGGTGCTGGCGCCCTTTGCCCATCGCCGCATCGTCAAGCCCCTGTTGTCATCGGTGATCGTCGTCGCCGCGGTCGTCGGCTGGTTCCAGCAGGAATTCGGTACGATCGTTGACGAGGCCATGATCGCCAGCGCCCTGGAAACGGACGCCGCGGAGGCGGGCGAATTGCTGGGCTGGCCGTTCTTCCGGCATCTCCTGCTGTACGCCGGGCTCCCTTGCATGGTGATCGCCTGGATTCGCATTCGGCCTGCCCGCACCCTGATTCGAGGGATGGCGCGATACGCGGCATCGTTCGTTCTCGCCGCCGTCGTCCTGGTCGCCGGCGCGTGGGCCGAGTACAAGAACATCGCCGTGCTGGGCCGCGAGCACACCGAGCTGCGCATGATGATCAACCCCTCGTACGCGATGTTCTCGACCTGGAAAGTGTTCGCGAACGCGCATGCCGCGGCGGCAGTTGCGCCGATCCCGGTCGGTACGGACGCGGTGGCGATGCGCGGCGCCGGCGGCCGGCCGCGGGTCGTCGTCCTGGTGGTCGGCGAAACGGCGCGCGCGGACCACTTCTCGCTGAATGGATACAGCCGGCCGACCAACCCGGCGCTGTCCCGGCTGCCGTTGATCAACTACTCGCGCGCCAGCGCCTGCGGCACGTCCACGGCCGTCTCGGTGCCGTGCATGTTCTCGCATCTGGACCGAGATACGTTCGACGCCGGCAATCCGAGACGATACGAGAACCTTCTCGACGTGCTTTCCCACGCCGGCGTGAAGACGCTCTGGCGCGACAACAATACCGGCTGCAAGGGCCTTTGTGATGACGTCGAGTACACGACGTACCGGGAAGGCTCGAACCCGGGATTCTGCGGCGCCGACGGCTGCGTCGACGAGGTTCTGCTCGACGGGCTGGCCGAGAAGATCGAGGCTGTCCCCGGCGATCTGTTCGTTGTGCTGCATCAAAACGGCAGCCACGGCCCGGCCTACCATCGACGGTATCCGGAGAGATTCAAGGTCTTCGAGCCGCAATGCGAAAGCGACGCGCCACAGTCGTGCGCCGTCGAGGAACTGGTCAACAGCTACGACAACACGATCCGTTACACGGATTACTTTCTTTCGCGGGTCATCGAACTGCTGACGTCGCTTTCCGACAAGCGCGATGTCGCGATGCTATACGCATCCGACCACGGAGAATCGCTCGGTGAGCACGGCGTATACCTTCACGGGCTGCCCTATCTCATCGCGCCGAGGGCCCAGACCCGCGTGCCGATGCTGTTGTGGATGTCGTCTCGGTATCTCCGGGATGCCGGAATCGAACAGCAATGCCTGCAGGCGTCGTCTGACGAACCCGTCGCCCATGACCACCTCTTTCACAGCGTGCTCGGACTTTTCGACATTCGTTCGGGAGTGCACCGGGACCAACTGGACCTGCTGGCGCGCTGCCGGCAGCCCGACCCACGGAAAGACTCGATAGCCAGCCGCTAGGCGGACGCCAGGACCATGGACCACAGCCCTCGAGCTACCGGGAACGGCAAGATGATCGGCGCCCGCCTGCTCATGGTGGAAGACGAAGAGCGGATCGCCCGGTTCGTGGCCGAGGGATTGCTGGAATCCGGTTACCAGGTGGTGTGTCTGCCGGATGCCGAGCGGGCTCGGGACGTGCTCGCCCGCGAGGCGTTCGACCTGTTGATTCTCGACCTGCTCCTGCCGGGCATGTCCGGCATGGAACTGTGCCGGCTGGTTCGCGGACAGGGGCTGGAGATCCCGATCCTGGTGCTGACCGCGCTGGATAGCGTGGAGGACCGTGTCGACGGGTTGCGCAACGGGGCGGACGACTACCTTGGCAAACCGTTCCGGTTCGAGGAGCTGCTCGCCCGGG